>NZ_BAOX01000014.1:0-40322 GCF_000813105.1 Rhodococcus sp. BS-15
CCAAAACGCAACGGCCCGCAGGGGTCGAACTTTCGCTCACATGCGAGCGAAGCGAGCCAAGACGAAGGCATACAGCCCGTAGAGCGCGATGCCCACTCCGGCGAGGATGAGCAGAACCTGTCCGTAGGGCTGCGAGCCGAGGGTCTTGAGCGCGCCGTCGATGCCGGTGGCCTTCGACGGATCGGATTGCAGAACTGCCACCACGACGAGGACTCCGGCTCCGACGAGGGCGGTGCCCTTGGCGGCGTATCCGGCGATGCCGAGTTTGACGACGGCCCCGCTCTGGTGCCCTTCGAGATCGTCGAGGAAGTTCTTCGAGACACCCTTGTAGACGTGGTATCCGCCGACTCCGATGACGACCAGCGCGACGGCGATGAGCACAAGCTTGCCGCCGCCCGATTCCATCAGTCGCGCGGACCAGCCGGCGTTCTGCTGTCCGCTGGACTTGCCCGAGCCGGTAGCGAAGCCGTAGGTCGAGAAGGCGAACGCAATGTAGACGACGGCCAGTGCTGCCGCTTTGAGACGGTCCATCGCACTACCGGCGTCGGCGTCGGACTTCTTGCCGACGATCGCTTCGACGATGCGCCACAGCGCCAGCGCCACGAAAGCGACCACTGCTACCCAGAGCGCGATCTTTCCGCCGGGCTTCTCGGCCAATTCGGCGAGTGCACCGGACTGGTCGGCGTTGCCTGCCTGGCCGAACGCCAACCGAACCGCGATGTATCCGATGAGGATGTGCAGCACTCCGCTGACGAAGTGGCCGGCACGCGCCGCCTTCTCGAATGCGCTGTTGTCCTGTACCGAATCGGCCACCGACTTACCCGACGTGTTCACTATCGTTCCCCGATCAGTAGATTTGGGCAGTTGTTTACCCCGACCGGGGGCGGAGGAAACTGTCTCGAGCTGCGAAACGCCGCACGAGATCCCACCGCGGCGTTAACACCGGGCGGACACTGATCGATGTAGCAAGCGGAGTGTCGGGACCAACGAAGAAATTGTTCGGAGTGATCCACCGTGAAATTACAGTCGATAATGCGTCGTACCAGCAGTGATCTGCCCCTGTTGAAGACCGCCAGGATGAGTGGCAGCCCGCGTACCTGGCCGGCCGAGAAGCTCGAGCGGCTGCTCACCCCGCAGGAAATCGATCTGATTCGACGCGGCCGAATCTGACCCTGCTGGTGCCAGGTCTGCTTGCCTCCCATTCGGGGCGACGCGGTGGCATGCTCATGAGGTTGACGAGCACCAGTCCTGGAGGGTCATGAAACCGGTCATTCTCAGCGTCGACGACGATCCCGGAGTATCGAGATCGGTTGCCCGCGATCTGCGTCGTCGCTACGGGGAGCAGTACCGCATCGTGCGCGCGGAGTCCGGTGCCGGGGCGCTCGACGCCCTGAAGGAACTCGCGCTGCGCGGCAACCCGGTCGCCGTTCTGCTGGCCGACTACCGCATGCCGCAGATGAGCGGCATGGAATTTCTCGAGCAGGCCATGGACATCTTTCCGACGGCCCGTCGCATTCTTCTGACCGCGTACGCGGACACCGACGCTGCGATCGACGCGATCAACGTCATCGATCTCGACTACTACCTGCTCAAGCCGTGGGATCCGCCCGAGGAGAAGCTCTACCCCGTGCTCGACGCCCAGCTCGAGGCCTGGTGTGCGTACGACCACCGAGCAGTCGAGGACACCAAGATCATCGGCCATCGTTGGTCTGCGCGCTCGTCGGAGATCCGCGAGTTCCTCGCTCGTAATCAGCTGCCGTATCGCTGGTACATGTCCGACGAGTCCGAGGGCGCGCGGCTGCTGGCCGCCGCAGGCGTGGACGGTGGCCGCTTGCCGGTGGTCATCACCACCGAGGGCGATGCGTTGATCGAACCGTCGGATGCCGAGCTGGGCAATCGGCTCGGTTTGACCGTGTCGCCGTCGGAGGAGTTCTACGACCTGGTCGTCATCGGCGGCGGACCGGCGGGGCTCGGAGCTGCGCTCTACGGTGCGTCGGAGGGCCTGCGGACCACCCTGATCGAGAGGACCGCAACCGGCGGCCAGGCCGGTCAGAGTTCGCGAATCGAGAACTACCTGGGCTTTCCCGACGGTGTCTCGGGTGCGCAGCTCGCCGACCGGGCACGTCGGCAGGCGTTGAAGTTCGGGGCCGAGGTGGTCACCACCCAGGACGTCGTGGGCCTGGAAACCAACGGTGCCGCGCGAACCGTGCGGTTCGCGGACGGCCGCAGCATCAGTGCGCAGACGATCATCCTGTCCACCGGTGTCGCCTATCGCCGGCTGGATGCACCCGGGGTCGACGACTTCACCGGCCGAGGCGTGTTCTACGGATCGGCGATGACCGAGGCGGCGCGGTGCGCCGAGCAGGACGTGTACATCGTGGGCGGCGCGAATTCGGCGGGTCAGGCGGCGGTGTATCTCTCGCGCGGGGCCAAGTCGGTGACCATTCTGATCAGGGCCTCTTCCCTCGAGGCATCGATGTCGTACTACCTCATCAAACAGATCGAAGAGAATCCAAAGATCAGCGTCCGGCCGTGCACCGAGGTCGTGGGAGTGTCGGGCGATGGCCACCTCGAGTCGATCATGCTGCGCAACAGAGCAACCGACGAGACGACGACGGTCGACGCGCAGTATCTGTTCCTGTTCATAGGTGCGGCGCCGCGCACCGAGTGGCTCGACGGGGTGCTCGTGCGGGACGACCATGGATTCGTGGTCACCGGGCCGGATCTCGTCGTCGATGGGCGTGGGCCTGCCGGGTGGACGCCCGCCCGCCTCCCGCATCACCTCGAGACGAGCGTGCCCGGCGTGTTCGCAGCCGGTGACGTGCGATCCGACTCGGCCAAACGCGTCGCGTCGGCAGTGGGAGAGGGAGCAATGGCCGTGATGTTGGTGCACAGATATCTGGCGAACCCGTGAGCGCGCAGGAGCGGAGCCTGCGGAGTGACCAGAATACGCAGGAGCGGAGCCTGCGGAGTGACCAGAGTGGGCTCGTGTGTGATCCGGAGGAGTTGCGGACGCTGTTTCTGTTCGAGCATCTCACCGACTCGCAGCTGGCGGAGCTGTGTCGGGACGGACGTATCGAAACGATCGAACCGGGTCCGGTGTATGCGGAGGGTGATCCGGCGACGTGCTTCTACGTGCTGATGGACGGAGCGTGGTGCTCTCGAAGCTCTCGGGCGGGGAGGACCTGGTGGTCAACCGGACCTCGCAGCGCGGGGTGTACGCGGGTGCGTGGCAGGCGTACCTGGGTGATCGGGTGCCGCAGACGTACCAGGGTTCGATGCGGGTGACCGAGCGCTCCCGGTTCTTCGTGCTCGACGCCGAGTGCTTCGCGTCCATCGTGCGGGAGTGGTTCCCGATGGCGCTGCACCTGCTCGAGGGTCTGTTCTTCGGCAATCAGAACACCAAGCAGATAGTGGAGCAGCGAGAACGGCTGTTGGCGTTGGGTTCTCTGTCGGCCGGGTTGACGCACGAGCTGAACAATCCGGCGGCGGCTGCGGTGCGGGCGACGTCGGCGCTGCGGAATCGGGTGGCGCACATGCGGCAGAAGTTGGCGATGATCGCCGGCGGCACTCTCGATCGCGGCAGCATGGCGCATCTGGTCGGATTGCAGAACGAGGCTGTGGAGCTGGTGGCCAAGGCTCCGAAGCTGACCGCGATGGAAGCGTCGGACCGTGAGGACGAACTCGGAGAGTGGTTCGAGGACAAGGGCATCGGTGACGGTTGGGATCTGGCTCCGACGTTCGTCTCGGCCGGTCTCGATGTGCCGTGGCTCGACAAGGTATCCGCCACAGTCGACGATCCGACGATGCTCGAGGGTGCGATCCGGTGGCTCAACTACACCGTCGAAACCGAGTTGTTGATGAACGAGATAGCGGATTCGACCACTCGCGTCTCCACGCTCGTCGGTGCCGCGAAACAGTATTCGCAGATGGATCGTGCGCCGTATCGAACGGTGGATGTGCGCGAGCTGCTCGACAGCACCCTGATCATGTTGGGCCGCAAGATCGGTGACGACATCTGTGTGGTGAAGGATTACGACCCCGCGGTGCCGCCCATCCCGGCCTACGCCGCCGAACTCAACCAGGTGTGGACGAACCTGATCGACAATGCTGTGCAGGCGATGGCGGCGACCCCCGAGGAGAAGGGGGTGTTGACGGTGCGGACATCATTGGACGAGGATCAGGTTCAGATCGAGATCTGCGATACCGGACCCGGTGTGCCGCAGGAGATTCGGTCGCGCATCTTCGAGCCGTTCTTCACCACCAAGCCGGTCGGCGAAGGCACCGGTCTCGGCCTGGATATCTCGTGGCGCATCGTGGTGAACAAGCACCAGGGTGATCTGCGAGTGATGTCCGAACCCGGAGACACGCGATTCATCGTGCGACTGCCCGTCGACCCGGCGACAGAGGAGGAATCATGACCATCGAAGGCATCGACCCCACGGTCCCGCCGTCGGGCCCGGGATGTGTGGAATGCACACGTACGCAGCTGGTGGGTGCACCTGCGTCGGTGCGCGCAGTGCGGTCACATCGGGTGTTGTGACTCCTCGCCGTCGCAGCACGCCAGCAAACACGCCGAGTCCACCCGGCACCAGTTCGTGCGCAGCTACGAGCCCGGCGAGGAATGGTTCTACAACTATGCCGACGAGCAGATGTACGACGGTCCGGAATTGGCTCCACCGCAACATCATCCACTCGATCAGACGGTTCCCGGTCCGCGCGAGCGGGTGCCGTCGAACTGGCAGGCCCTGATCAATTGAACGAGAACCTGACGCGACCCACCGACGTACCGGCCGAGGATTTCCTGGCCGCCGTGCAGCATCCGGTTCGGCGTGCGGACGGGCTTGTGCTCGCCGAGATGATGGGTCGCGTGACCGGGCAGCCGGCAGTGATGTGGGGGCCGACGATGGTGGGCTTCGGTGCCTACCGGTACACGACGGGCAGTGGCCGTCGGGGCGAGTATTTCGTCGTCGGGTTCTCCCCGCGCAAGGCGAATCTGTCGGTGTACGGGGCTACTTACGCCCCGGAATCGGACTCTTTGCTCGAACAGCTGGGTAAGCACAAGCGAGGAGCAGGTTGCCTGTACGTGAACAAACTTGCCGATGTGGACATAGCGATTCTCGAGCAACTGGTGGCTCACAACTACCCGTACATCCTGGGTAGCCTCGCGTCATGACCTTGATCGCGGAGGACCTCCTGTTGTTGTTGCTCGACGACGACTCGGGCAAGCCGCTGGCCGACAGCACGAAGTTGCCGCGCGTGCTGGCCGGTGCGCTCGTGGTCGAACTCGCATTGAGCGGGTCGTTGCGCATCACCGGCCCAGGTGAGCAGATCAAGAAGGATCATGTGGTCGTCGCAGGAGAACTGCCTGCGGAACCTGTGCTGCGTCGAGTCTTCGATCTCGTCGCGTCGGCGTCGCGGCCGATGAAGCCACAGAAGGTGATCGAGAAGTCGCAGAAGAATCTGTCGAAGGAGCTGGTTGCGCGGCTGGTGGCTCAGGGCTTCGTCACGGAGAAGAAGGACAAGGTGTGGGGGCTGTTCCCGACGACGACCTGGCCTGCGCGTGAGACCTCGCACGAGAAGGTGTTGCGAGATTCCTTACGCAGCGCGCTCGTCGACGGTACGACGCCGTCGCCCCACACGGCTGCGTTGATCTCGTTGATTTCGGCGGTGGACCTGACGCACAAGGTGATCGTGGACGCGGACAAGAAGCAGCTCAAGCACCGCGCGAAGCAGATCGCCGAGGGAGAGTGGGCAGGCGCGGCGGTGCGCAAGGCCGTCTCGGATGTGAACGCTGCGGTGATGGCCGCGGTAATGGTGCCCGTCATCGTGTCGACCACGAGTAGCTGAAGGCCAGGATATGAGTAGAAGCGTTGCAATTCTGATGTTCGACGATGTCGAGGTGCTCGACGCGTGCGGTCCGTTCGAGGTGTTCTCGGTCGCCAACCGGGTGGCCGAACGTACCGGCAGCGCAGTGCCTTTCGAGGTGACGCTCGTCGGGATCGAAGACAGGGCGGTTGTTGCTCGGGGCGGAATGAGGATCGGCGTCGATACCACGATCGACGATCCGCGGGGATACGACGTCGTCGTGGTGCCGGGCGGTGTCGTCGATGCGGTCTCGGCCGACGGTCGGGTTCTGCAGTGGTTGAAGGGCCTTCGCTCCGACGCCGAGTTGGTGGCGTCGGTGTGCACGGGTGCTTTCGTGCTGGCGGCGGCGGGACTGCTCGACGAGCGGCCGGTCACCACGCACTGGGAAGATCTGGAGCTACTGGGCGATCGATGGCCTGCGCTCGTCGTGCACGAGGGCGTTCGATACATCGACCACGGAGACCTGGCCACGTCGGCCGGTATCAGTGCCGGTCTCGATCTGGCGTTGCATCTGGTGGCGCGGTGGGCGGGAGCGGATCACGCTCTCGCCACCGCGAGCCAGATGGACTACGACTGGTCAGGCGCTGAGCACCCGTAGGACCAGCACGACGACGGCGAACACGGCCAGTCCGGCGGCGGGTGCGAAGTCCTTGTCCTTGGCGCGCAGGTGTGCGGCAACGGCTCCGGCGAAGTAGAGGATTACGCCAACGGCGGCAGCGACGCCGATGGGCCAGACGGCCAATCCCACCAGCAGGCCGACGGCTCCGAGTAGTTCCGCGTAGGCGAGCCAGGGAATCTTGTCGGCGGGAACGCCGACCTGCTCGAGCATCGGGATGACGGAGGGGTTCTTCGTCAGCTTCCCGATGGCGGAGAACGTGAGTGCCACGGCGAGCATTACCGAGACGATGACGGTTGCGATGAACATGAGTCCTGCTTTCATTTCTGAGGGCACTAGTAATTCAGAAGCAGCAAGTCGGACTGTAGCACCCTCGGTAGGGTGGAGCCATGGCAACGAATGGAGAGATCGATGATCCGCGTGCCTGCGACGGAGCGCTGACGAAAGCCTTCGGCTTCCTCGGCAAGAGGTGGAACGGAATTCTTCTTGCGACGCTGATGAACGGGCCGATGGGATTCTCGGACCTTCGCCGTGCCGTCGGTGGTATCAGTGATTCGGTGTTGTCCGAGCGACTCGGCGAACTCGCCAAAGCAGGTCTGGTGGCGCGCACCGTCGACGACGGGCCACCCATCTCCGTGGGGTACAGCCTGACGTCCTCCGGCGAGGCGCTGCTGCCGTCGTTGGAGGCTCTCACCGACTGGGCTTCGAAAAACCTCTGACCCCCGCGAGAGGCTCGCGAGGGTCAGAGTCGGTCGATAACGATCAGCTGGGGTTGCTGTCCTTCTGTCCCTCGGCCGAGTCGGCGAACTCCTGGGTGTCGAAGACTTCGCCGCCGAGTGGGTCGACCGGAGCGTTGTCGCTGGAGTACTCGACGGCCCCCGTCTCGGGATGGACCTCGAGTTGCTCGTTGGACACCTCGTGCACGGCCAGCACGACCGTGCCGCCGCCGCGAGGTGTGGACAGCCCCTCGCGTGAGGGGGCCAGTCCGGAGAACGTCGAGGAGATTCCGGACGATCGCTTGCGCTTCGCCTCGGATTCCCCGCCCTTGCCGGCCGGCACCGTCCCGGTCTCGGTCTCAGGGGTAGCGGTGACACGGACGTACCGCGGCGTGGTGGCGACGTCGTAGCGGAACGCCTTGAGCATAGACACACATGCGAGCACCAAGACCACCGAGAACGGAACCGCCGTGGCTATCGACATCGTCTGCAACGCAGTCAGGGAACTCGTTCCACCGACCAGGAGCAGTACGGCTGCGGCCGTCCCTTCGAGGACTGCCCAGTAGACCCGAGTGATCTTCGGTGTTTCCAGTTCTCCACCGGTGGAGAGGATGTCGACCACCAGTGACCCGGAGTCCGAGGACGTGACGAAGAAGAACACGATGACTGCGATGGCGATGACGCTGGTGATCGTGGCCAGCGGCAGGCCGTCGAGCATCTGGAAGAGGCTGGTGTTGTTGTTCACCGCGCCCTCGGCGTCCAGCAGGTCCCCGTCGTTGCGCTGGCGCAGGATGCCGGTGTCACCGAAGATGGTGAACCACAACGAGCCGACGATGGTCGGTGCCAGCAGCACGCCGAAGACGAACTCGCGGATGGTGCGGCCGCGGGAGATGCGAGCGATGAACATGCCCACGAAGGGTGCCCAGCTCATCCACCAGCCCAGTAGAAGATCGTCCAACCGGCAGCCCAGCCGTCGTCCGCGAACGGTGACGTGCGCAGCGCCAACTCGGGCAGGGCCTGCACGTAGCCGCCGAGGTTCTGTACCCAGGACTGCATCAGGAACAGAGTCGGTCCCAGAATCAGGACGAACAAAGCCAGCGCCCCGGCCATGGCCATGTTGATGTTCGAGAGCCACTTGAGACCCTTGGACACTCCGGTCACCACCGAGAACGTGGCGATGCCGGTGATGATCGCGATCAGGAGCACCACGAACCAGTTGCTGGTCTCCACCCAGCCCAGGTACTCGAGGCCCGCGGAGATCTGCTGGACGCCGAATCCGAGCGAGGTCGCGACACCGAACAGGGTGCCGACGATCGCGACGGCGTCGATGGTGTGCCCGATGCCGCCCTCGATGCGCTTGCGGCCGAGCAGAGGTTCGAGCAGCCAGCGGACGGTCAGTGGGCGACCCTTGCGGTAGGTCATGTAGGCCATGCCGAGGCCGACGACGACGTAGATGGCCCACGCGTGCAGACCCCAGTGGAACAGCGTCAGTTCCATCGCTTGACGTGCAGCCGCGTCGGTGGACCCGGGAATTCCGCCTGCCTCCGGCGGAGTCACGTAGTGCGAGAGCGGCTCGGCGACGCCGTAGAACACCAGGCCGATGCCCATGCCGGCGCTGAACAGCATGGCGAACCAGGACAGAACGCCGAACTCGGGCTTCTCGTCGTCACGACCGAGGCGGATGTTGCCGACGCGGCTGAGGCCGCAGTACAGCGCGAACAGTACGAAGCCGGTGGCAGCGAGGATGTACCACCAGCCGACGCCGTCGGCGATGATGCCGTTGAGCGTGTCGAAGGCATCGGCAGCGGTCGACGCGTAGATGACCGAAAAGGCGATCATCCCGATGATCACCACCGAGGCCGGAACGAAGACCGGCTTGAGCAGGCCTCCCCAAGCTTCTTTTATTGCATTCACTTACTTGACTTCCTTACAACTCGAGTCACCGTAATCGGCTGACCGCAATCGGTTTGCCGTTCTTCTTCTCTTGTTTCGGTCAAGTACCGGCTATCACCATAAACGACATCGGCGCTGGTGGCGAAACTCGCGAGGGCCGCCGAACTGGTGAACAGGCGCGCATGCGCCTTCTTTCGAGTCGCCCCGAACAGTCGAACGGACTACAGTTCTGCCGATGCTGCGGACGTGTCCGGTCGTGTCGCCCGTCGACTTCTGCGTCGCGAGTGATCCTGTGCGACAGGCAATTTCGTGACAGGTCGATTGCAGCCGGGTTCGGAGTTCGCGGGCTTTCGGGTCCAGCGTCGCCTCGGAGTGGGCGGTATGAGCGAGGTGTATCTGGTTCTCGGGCGCGGCCACGACCGGCTCGAGGCTCTCGAGATCCTGGACCGGGACGCGTCGCGATCGCCGAGGTTGCGCAACAAGTTTCGGATGGAAGCGGCCGTCGCCGCACAACTGGTGCACCCGAACATCGTGTCGGTGCACGAGCACGGGGAGTTCGAGCACCAGCTGTGGATGTCGATGCACTACGTGGACGACTACACCGCCGCGCGGCTGGTCGCCCGCGGACAGATCGCACTCGACGTGTCCCGGGTGGCGCGCATCGTCGCCGAGGTGGCCAAGGGACTCGACCACGCCCACTCGCAGGGCGTCGTGCATCGGGACGTCAAGCCGGCGAACATTCTCATCTCCACCGAGCGAATCGACGGCTACGAGCAGGTGTTGTTGTCCGACTGGGGAATTGCTCGCCTACTGGGGGATTCGACTCCGCTCGCTGCGGGTGGGACGGTGCTGGCATCCATCCCGTACGCGGCACCGGAACTGCTTCGCGGGGGAGTGCTGAGTGCGCAGACCGACGTCTACGGTCTGGGGGCGACTCTCGTCGAACTGGCCACCGGCCGGCCGCCGTATCCGCTGGCCACGCCGTTGGCCATCACCGCCGCACATCTCACGGCCGAGCCGCCGTCGGTGACGCGTCGTCGACGCGCGTTGCCGCGGGGGGCTCGACGCGGTGGTCGCGAGGGCGTTGGCGAAGGATCCATCGGATCGCTTCCGAACCTGCGCCGAGCTCAGCGACGCGGTGGCGGTAGCAGTGAAAGCCGGAGTTCCGGAACCGCCGCCGCGACGATCGCCGTTCACGCGATCGCGTTGGCTGAAATCTTCTTGACCGATCGTTCTTGACTGATCGGTCATCAATCTGCGATGCTCGATGCATGGGACGAACGAGAAGCTTCGACGAGGTCGTCGTCGTCGCGTCGGCCGCCGAACAGTTTCGATCGGGCGGCTACGAAGGAACCTCCCTGGATGATCTGCTGCGCGCCACAGGACTGCATCGCGGCAGTCTCTACCAGGCGTTCGGCAGCAAGCGAGGATTGTTTCTCGCTGCGTTGACCAGGACCGAGTGGGATGTGGATCTACTGCTGGTGGCATTGCTCGAACTTGCACCGTTCGACGACCACGTCCGCGAAATCTGCTCCGCCACACTGCTCGACAGTGGCGTCGAGAACATTGCCCACGTGCTCGGTGAACGTCTGCTGGTGCGGGCACTCATCGATCCGAACCTTGCTATCGAAGGAGAACACGCATGAACTCCGTGACCATCGTCGACGCCACCCTGATCGTCGAACCGAGGGGACTGGACAAGCTGTGGTCGTTCACCCGCCGTCTCGAAATCCCTCTCGTGCACGTGCGCGGTGCCACCCACGACCCGGGAGCGAGTAAGGAGCCCAAGGGAATTCGCGCGCCCGGTCTCGGGCTGCCCGGAAAGACCGCGGGCACCTTTCATCGTGACGGCGTGAGGACGTTCTACAACGTCACCGGCAGCGCCGACACGATCGTCATCGAGCTCGAACAGCAGGAATACCAGCGCCTCGTCCTGACGGTGGCGGATCCGCGAGCGGTGGTGCAGTCGGTCAACAACGCGGCGGCCGCTGCGTGACGGGCCTCCGGTGCAGGAGACCCGTCACGCGAGAGGGCTACATCCTCCGGGTCGGTCGGACGGTTGGCGACCACCGGGTACTGGCCGGTGTCGCCGAGGCGTTCCTCGGCGACGGCGAGCACCTTGGTGCGCACCAGGAACCAGCCACCGATCAGAGCGGGGATGATGCGGCATCAGCACGGCCAGCAACACCAGCGAGCCGACGTAGAACAGTGCGATACGCGCGATGACCGAGTTGATCGCGCGCGGCATGATCTTCCCCGGGTTCTCGGTCTCACCCGCGGCCGTACCCACCAGTTTCACTGCGGTATAAGCGAACACGACGCCCGAGATCACGATCACCAGTGGCCATGCCCCGGACGGGAAGAGTCCGCCGTTGTCGGTGATCAGGCTGATGCCCGGCACCTGTGTGCCCACCGGAATGCGGCCGGCGAGGAACACGATGCCCACGATCAGGAAGGTCACCAGCGCGACGACCTTGATCATCGCCGCCCAGAACTCCATCTCACCGAACCAGCGGACCGAGACGAGGTTGATGGACATGACGATGACGAGGGCGATCAATGCGATGACCCACTGCGGGATCACCTCGAAGCTGCCCCAGTAGTGCATGTACGTCGCGATGGCCGTGACGTCGACGATGGCCGTCATCGCCCAGTTGAGGAAGTACATCCAGCCCGCGACGAAGGCTGCCTTCTCGCCGAAGAACTCGCGCTCGTAGGAGACGAAGCTGCCCGGGGACGGGCGGTGCAGGACCAGCTCGCCGAGGGCGCGCAGGATGAAGAACACGAAGATGCCGCACAGGGCGTAGGCGAGGAAGATGCCGAATGTCAACAATGGCTCCGGATGTGAAGAGTGCGTGAAGAACCCTCGCGAAGGTGATCATCTGCTCGCGACTTTCGCCGCGCGGTGGCGTCGGGCATGGGGGTGTCGGTGGTTTGCCCGCGGCGGACGACCTTGCACTCGCCATGGTCGAGTGCTAGAAATGCAGTTGGCACTCTCGACACGTGAGTGCCAGGTCGGGACACGGTGAGGCCGGGGAATCAACGACACCCCTGGTCGTCCGTCGCGGGCACCGAGCTCGGCCAGCAATGTGTCACCCCCAATCCGGAGGATCACTTCGCAATGGCCAAGATCATCGCGTTCGACGAAGAGGCACGCCGTGGCCTCGAGCGAGGCCTCAATGCCCTCGCCGACGCAGTAAAGGTGACGTTGGGCCCCAAGGGTCGCAACGTCGTACTCGAGAAGAAGTGGGGAGCTCCCACGATCACCAACGATGGTGTTTCCATCGCCAAGGAGATCGAGCTCGAAGATCCCTACGAGAAGATCGGTGCCGAGCTCGTCAAGGAGGTCGCCAAGAAGACCGACGACGTCGCAGGCGACGGCACCACCACCGCTACCGTTCTCGCTCAGGCACTCGTCCGTGAAGGCCTGCGCAACGTCGCAGCCGGCGCGAACCCGCTCGGCCTCAAGCGCGGCATCGAGAAGGCTGTTGCAGCCGTCACCGAGTCGCTGCTCGCGTCCGCCAAGGAGATCGACACCAAGGAGCAGATCGCTGCTACCGCCGGTATCTCCGCAGGCGACCCGTCCATCGGCGAGCTCATCGCCGAGGCAATGGACAAGGTCGGCAAGGAAGGCGTCATCACGGTCGAGGAGTCCAACACCTTCGGCCTGCAGCTCGAGCTCACCGAGGGCATGCGCTTCGACAAGGGCTACATCTCGGCGTACTTCGCCACCGATGCAGAGCGCCAGGAAGCCGTCCTCGAAGACGCGTACATCCTGCTCGTCAGCTCCAAGATCAGCACCGTCAAGGACCTGCTGCCGCTGCTGGAGAAGGTCATCCAGTCCGGCAAGCCGCTCGTCATCATCGCCGAGGACGTCGAGGGCGAAGCTCTCTCCACCCTCGTGGTGAACAAGATCCGTGGCACCTTCAAGTCCGTCGCCGTCAAGGCTCCCGGATTCGGTGACCGTCGCAAGGCGCAGCTCGCCGACATCGCCATCCTCACCGGTGGCGAGGTCATCAGCGAAGAGGTCGGCCTCTCCCTGGAGACCGCCGGACTCGAGCTGCTCGGTCAGGCACGCAAGGTCGTCATCACCAAGGACGAGACCACCATCGTCGAGGGCTCGGGAGATTCCGACGCCATCGCCGGTCGCGTCAACCAGATCCGCGCCGAGATCGAGAACTCCGATTCCGACTACGACCGCGAGAAGCTGCAGGAGCGCCTGGCCAAGCTGGCCGGTGGCGTTGCAGTCATCAAGGCCGGAGCGGCAACCGAGGTCGAGCTCAAGGAGCGCAAGCACCGCATCGAAGATGCCGTGCGTAACGCCAAGGCAGCCGTCGAAGAAGGCATCGTCGCCGGTGGCGGCGTGGCACTGCTCCAGGCAGCGCCCGCACTCGACAACCTCAAGCTCGACGGTGACGAGGCAACCGGCGTGAACATCGTTCGCGTCGCGCTGTCCGCTCCGCTCAAGCAGATCGCATTCAACGCAGGCCTCGAGCCCGGCGTCGTTGCGGACAAGGTCTCCAACCTGCCCGCCGGTCACGGCCTCAACGCCGCGACCAACGAGTACGAGGACCTGCTCGCTGCAGGCATCAACGACCCGGTCAAGGTCACCCGCTCGGCACTGCAGAACGCAGCGTCCATCGCGGCTCTGTTCCTCACCACCGAGGCCGTCGTCGCCGACAAGCCCGAGAAGGCCGGAGCGCCCGCTGGCGATCCGACCGGTGGCATGGGCGGCATGGACTTCTGAGTCCCTTGTTGCACTGAAAAAGCCCGACTCCCTTTCGAGGGGGTCGGGCTTTTTCGTGCTTCGGGGATTCGCAGTATTCAGTCCCGGTGATACGCGATGTTGACCACGTTGCCGTCGGGAGCCCGCACGAAGAAGCGGCGCACACCCCACGGCTCGGTGGTCAACGGGTAGACGATCTCGTAGCCCAACTTTTGCGCTTCGGCGTACGCACCGTCGACATCGTCGGTGAGCACCGACATCACAGAATCCTCCGGTGCGCTCTCGTCGCGGGTGACCAGCTGAACGCTGACCGGCCGGTCGGGTGACGTCAGCCGCGCAACCCAGCCCATGTCGAACTCCTCCGAACGCAGCCCGAGAAACTCGGAGTAGAACGACTTGGCCGCGTCCACGTTCGGTACGCGCAGATTGGTGATGATGCTTCTCGTTCTCATCGAATTCTCCTCCGATTCGTGGACGGCCGGAAGCCTGGACGTTCGACGGTAACAGCGCAGTTGCCGGCTGTTCGGTGGTTGAGTGAGCGGTCGCGTTGTGGTTAGTGTGGGTAATGGCTCGAATTCGCTCGATGACGGTCGCACTTGCCGTAGCAGCGGCCCTAGCGGGCTGCTCCACCTCGGGGACCGCCACGCCCGCGTCGGCACCGACGACCACCGAAGTCACGGTCACCACCGAGAGCGCCGAGCCGACCACCACAACGCCTACCACCACCTCGAGTGCCGCCGAGCCGTACGTCGTAGGCAGCACTCGGATCACCGGATCCACGGAGCATGCCACCTTCAACGTCGCAATTCCGCAGCTCAGTGGTGGAAATCCCGCGGTGACGGCAGAGTTCAACGAGTCGATGCGTGCTGCGCTCCAAGATCAGATCGACCGCGACTACGGATACGACTTCGCCCTCAGTGACGGCTACTCGACAGGTGCGACCTACGTCGGGCGGCGAGTGATCAGCGCGGAACAGATCACGGATTGGATCGCCGTGCCGCCCGGAGCGCACGGCAATTCGCTGATTGCGACTGTGACGATCGATGCCGACACCGCGCAGCCGATCTCTCTCGGCGATGCCTTCACCGACCTGGATTCGGGCCTGTCGCGGCTGTCCGAACGAGCAGCGGAGATTCTGCCGACCACACGCGCGGGCGAGAGCTTCGAGCGCTCGGGCATCGAGCGACGGTGGCCAACTTCGCGAACTGGACGGCATCTCCGGAGGGGATGAACATTCACTTCGGGGACTACCAGGTGGGGGCCTACGGCATCGGCCTCGTCACGATCACCGTGCCGTGGACGGAACTGTCCGATGTTCTCGCTCCCGGCATGGAGGATGTGCTGAGCAGCTGAGCCGGCGCGGCAGCACAATGCGAGCATGGACCGATGATGATTCGCGCAGGCGTGCTGGATGTGGCGTTCGACCGTTTCGGTGATCCGTCCGGTCGTTCGGTGGTACTGCTGCACGGGTTTCCGTACGACCCGCGCGGTTACGACGACGTCGCCAGGCTACTCGCCGAATCCGGCTACGACGTGGTGGTGCCGTATCTGCGCGGTTTCGGACCCACCCAGTTCGTCGACACCGACACGATGCGCTCCGGTGAGCAGGCCGCGATCGGCCACGATCTTCGCGAGCTGATCATCGCGCTGGAACTGAACGAGCCCATCGTCGCCGGCTACGACTGGGGTGGGCGAGCGGCGTGCGTCGTCGCCGCGATGTGGCCGGAGCTGATATCCGGACTGGTGAGCGTGTCCGGATACCTGATTCAGGACATCGCCGCGGCAGTGTCCACACCAGTGCTACCGCACCTCGAGAAGCGGTACTGGTATCAGTACTACCTGCATTCCGAGCGAGCCGGGCCGGGCTCGCGGCCCACCGCGCGGAGTTCGCACAGACACTGTGGACGGATTGGTCGCCGACCTGGCGGTACGGCGACTCCGAATTCGCGGCTACGGCACCCTCGTTCGACAACCCCGACTTCGTTGACGTGTCCGTGCATTCCTACCGGCACCGCTACGGAATCGAGCCGGGGGGATGCTGCCTACGCAGCGACGCAGGAGTTGCTGACTCGGCAACCGAGAATCACGGTGCCCACGGTCGTGATCGATCCGACCGAGGACACCGTCGCCTCGTTGTACGGCCGCCCGGACCACGCGGCGCACTTCACCGATCTGATCGACGTGGGCCAGATCGACTGTGGCCACAACCCGCCACAGGAATTGCCGGGGCAGTTCGCCGACGCCGTCGTGACGCTGGGTGAGGCGGTCCGGGATCGAGACTCGAACTAGTCGACCGCGAGCTCGCCCAGTTCGTTCCAGTCGGTGCCGTCGACCTCTTGGCTGATGATCTTCGGCGTCTCCTGCAGATAAGGCGGGAGATCCTTCTGGGCCTGCTTGAAGTGATCCGAGTTCACATGAGCCGCACCGGCATCGGGGTCCTTGAACGCCTCCACCAGGACGTACTCGGTGGGATCGTCGAGCGTGCGCGACCAGAAGTACCAGAGGCACCCCTCCTCGGCCTGGCAGGCTTCGGTGAAGTCGCGTGAGATCTCGGGCCAGTTGTCCGCGTGCTCGGGCTTGACCTTGAACTTGGCGGTGATGAAGATCAACGTTGCTCCTTGTTGTCGATGGCCCTCTTGCTGTACCCGGATTGCATGGAGAGCATGCCTGCCGTCGCTTAGGCTCGGGGCATGGCCAGTAGCTCACCGTCGATCGAGATACCGGTGGGCGAGCGCAGCGTCCGCATTTCCAACCCCGATCGGGTCTATTTCCCCGAAAGCGGAGCCACCAAGCTGGATTTGGTGAACTACTACCTGAGCGTGGGCGCCGGCATCGTGCGGGCGCTGCGGGAGCGGCCCTGCATGATGCATCGCTTCCCCAAGGGTCTCGCCGGCGACAAGGTGCATCAGAAGCGCGTACCCAACGGCGCCCCGCCGTGGCTCGAGACGGTGCAGGTGACGTTTCCCCGCTACAACCGCACCGCGGACGAACTGTGCGTGACCGAACTGGCGCACGTGGCCTGGGCGGTGCAGATGTCGACCGTCGAGTTCCATCCGTGGAACAGCCGCCGCGCCGACGTCGAGATGCCCGACGAGTGGCGCATCGACCTCGATCCGATGCCCGACTGCCCCTTCGACCGGGTACGACGCGTCGCCGGGGTCGTTCAGGAGGTACTGGCCGACCTCGGGGCCGTCGGCTGGCCCAAGACCTCAGGCGGACACGGGCTGCACATCTACGTGCGCATCGACCCGACACACGGTTTCAAGGATGTACGCAGAGCTGCTCTGGCGTTCGCGCGTGAGGTGGAACGCCGCGCGCCCGAGGACGTGACGACCACGTGGTGGCGCAAGGACCGCGACCCGTCGAAACTGTTCGTGGACTACAACCAGAACGCCCGCGATCACACCATCGCCAGCGCCTATTCGGTGCGCGGAAATCAACAGGCGACGGTGTCGACGCCGATCTCCTGGGACGAAGTAGCGAGCGTGGATCCGCGAGAGTTCACGATGTTCACGGTGCCGGCCAGATTTGCCGAACTGGGTGACCTGCACGCGGGCATCGACGACGCGGTGTTCGCCATCGAGGAGCTACTCGAATGGGCGGAGCGCGACGAGCATCAGGGGCTGACGGAGCCCGAAGAGTAGCCGAACTCGAAGTTATGGACGGAAATCGGGCGGAATCCGTCCATAACTTCGAGTTCGAGCCCGCTCTAGTCGGTACCGGACTCGATGGCGGCGTGGTCGAGTGCCGAGGAGTCCACGGAACCGTCGGGGCCGCTGGCGGCGATGGCGTCGGCTCCGCCTGCGGGGAGTTCGCCGATCAGTTCGCCCCAGGCCGTGAGTTGATTCTGGGCGGCGTACTGCTCGAGCTTGCTGCGTGAATCGGCGATGTCGAGGTTGCGCATCGTGAGCTGACCGATGCGGTCGCCGGGGAAGAACGCCTGGCCCTGGCTGCGTTCCATCGACAGCTTCTCGGGGTGGTAGCTGAAGTTGCTGCCCTGGGTGTCGACGATCGTGAAGTCCTGACCGCGGCGCAGTCGCAGCGTCACGCTGCCGCTGACGACGTTGCCGACCCAGCGCTGCAGGCCCTCACGCAGCATCAGCGCCTGCGGATCGAACCAGCGTCCCTCGTACAGCAGGCGGCCGAGTCGACGGCCCTCGTTGTGGTACGAGGCGACGGTGTCCTCGTTGTGGATGGCGTTGACGAGGCGCTCGTAGGTGATGTGCAGCAGTGCCATGCCGGGAGCCTCGTAGATGCCGCGGCTCTTGGCTTCGATGATGCGGTTCTCGATCTGATCGCTCATGCCGAGGCCATGGCGTCCACCGATGGCGTTGGCTTCCATGACGAGGTCGACGGCGCTGTCGAAGCTCTTGCCGTTGATGCGGACGGGGCGGCCGCGCTCGAACTCGACGGTGACTTCCTCGGGCGCAATCTCCACCTCGGGGTCCCAGAACCGCACGCCCATGATGGGGCTGACGATCTCGAGCGAGGTGTCGAGGTATTCGAGCTTCTTCGCCTCGTGGGTGGCACCCCAGATGTTGGCGTCGGTGGAGTAGGCCTTCTCGGCCGAGTCACGGTAGGGGAGGGTGCGCTGGGTGAGCCACTGCGACATCTCGTGCCGACCGCCCAGCTCGGCGACGAACGCCTCGTCGAGCCAGGGCTTGTAGATCCGCAGCTGCGGGTTGGCGAGCAGGCCGTAGCGGTAGAACCGCTCGATGTCGTTGCCCTTGTACGTCGATCCGTCGCCCCAGATCGAGACGCCGTCTTCGGCCATCGCGCGCACCAGCATGGTGCCGGTGACCGCGCGGCCGAGGGGAGTGGTGTTGAAGTACGTCTGCAGCGACGAGCGGATGTGGAACGCGCCGCAGGTCAGCGCAGCCAGGCCCTCCTCGACGAGCGGTTCACGGCAGTCGATGAGCCGCGCCTGCTCGGCCCCATAGGCCAGACCGCGCTCGGGCACATCGGACAGATCCGGCTCGTCGTACTGGCCGATGTCGGCGGTGTAGGCATACGGGATCGCGCCGTGCTCGCGCATCCAGGCGACAGCCACCGAGGTGTCGAGACCACCGGAGAATGCGATGCCGATTCGTTCGCCGACCGGGAGAGAGTTCAGTACCTTCGTCACGGCAGCAGCCTAACGGGGGTCGTTCCGCAGGCTCCACTCCCGGCCTAGTCGTACGGTCAGCTGGGTCGATCGGCGAGCGACTCCACGGCATTGCGGACGGCATCGAGATGCGCGGTCATGGCGCGTGCTGCAGCGTCGTACTCGCCGGATCGGATGCCGTCGACGATCGCGTCGTGTTCGACGTTGGATTGCTCCAGCCGGTGCGCAACGAGGTTGAGTGTTTCCGATTGCCGCGTCAACGCGTCGCGTATGTCGACGATGATCGACTCGAACACGCGGTTCTTGCTCGCCCGCGCGATCGCGGTGTGGAATTGCGCGTCCAGCAGTACCCAGGCCTCGTGGTCGTCCTCCGAACGCATCTCGTCGGCCAGGCCGGCGAGCACCGTCAACTCCTCGTCGGTGCGACGCTCTGCGGCCCAGCCTGCTGCGGGAATCTCCACGTGAGGGCGGGCCTCCATGAGTTCGCGGGCTGCGTAGTTGCCGATGTCGAGGTCGTTTCCGACGCGGTCACGAATGACGAAAGTGCCGAGGCCCGTTTTGGTTTCGGTCAGGCCGAGGGCGTGGCAGGAGCGCAGCGCCTCGCGAATGACCGAGCGGCTGACGCTGTGCCTGGTGGCGAGCGCGGCCTCGGACGGCAACTTCTGCCCGACGGGTAGATCGCCCGACGCGATCGCTGCGCGGAGGTCCGCGAACACCGCCTCGGCTGCGCTCATTCGGGCATTCGTGGGCGCACTGACTGCCCAGCTGTCCGACAAGTTCATGACGTGATCCTAGCGTGGGGTTGACCGGCGAGGTGTTCTCCGCCACACTCTACCTGTCAGACAGCCGGACAGCTGGACACCATCATCTAGGAGCGCACCGTGGCCGATACCCGCATCGAGAAGGATCTTCTCGGGGAACGTGAAATCCCGTCGAGCGTGTATTGGGGAATTCATACCCTGCGCGCTCTCGAGAACTTCCCCATCACCGGGCGTCCGATCTCCACCAATGCGCACCTCGTTCGCGGACTCGCGGCGGTGAAGTGGGCAGCTGCGTCGGCCAATCAGGATCTCGGAATTCTCGACGCCAACCGCGGGGAAGCGATCCGCACCGCGTGCCAGGAAATTCTCGACGGCCAGTGGCACGAGGAGTTCGTCGTCGACGTCATCCAGGGCGGCGCCGGCACCTCGACCAACATGAACGCCAACGAGGTCATCGCGAATCGCGCGCTGGAAATCCTCGGCCACCCGCACGGCGACTACAGCACGCTGCACCCCAACGAGCACGTGAATGCGTCGCAGTCCACCAACGACGTGTACCCGACGTCGGTCAACATCGCGACGATCTTCGCCGTCCACGAGTTGATCGCCTCGATGAAGGTGTTGCGAGATTCTTTCGGCCGCAAAGCAAGCGAGTTCGCCACCGTGGTCAAAATGGGCCGCACGCAGCTGCAGGACGCAGTGCCGATGACCCTCGGTCAGGAGTTCGGCACCTACGCGATCATGATCGACGAGGACTGCTCGCGGCTCGAAGAAGCAGCGCTGCTGGTGCACGAGATCAACCTCGGAGCCACCGCCATCGGTACCGGGCTCAACGCCCCCGCCGGCTACACCGAATCGGCCGTCGCGCATCTGCGGACCATCACCGGTCTGCCGCTGGTGACGGCGACGGACTGATCGAGGCAACGCAGGACGTGGGCCAGTTCGTGCACCTGTCCGGTGTACTCAAGCGTGTCGCGGTGAAACTGTCGAAGATCTGCAACGACCTCCGGCTGCTGTCTTCCGGGCCGCGGGCGGGCTTCAACGAGATCAATCTGCCTCCGATGCAGGCCGGTTCGTCGATCATGCCCGGCAAGGTCAACCCCGTCATCCCCGAGGTTCTCAATCAGGTCGCCTACGAGGTGATCGGCCACGACGTCACGATCACGATGGCGGCCGAGGCAGGGCAGTTGCAGCTCAACGCATTCGAGCCGATCATCGTCAAATCCCTGTCCGACGGCATGGCGCATCTGAGTGCCGCGTGCCGTACCGTCGCGCATCGGTGTGTCGACGGCATCACCGCAAACGTGGACCTGCTGCGCGAGCGCGTCGAGAACTCCATCGGCCTGATCACCGCGCTGAGCCCGTATCTCGGATACGTGGAATCCACTGCGATTGCACAGGAAGCGTTGGTCAGTGGCCGCAATGTCGTCGACCTCGTCCTCGAGAAGGGGCTGCTGGCCCGGGACGAGTTGGATCGACTCCTGAGCCCCGAGCATCTCGCGAACCTGCGGGTGGCTCCCGTCGAGCACGCAGATGCCCCCGAAACGTCGACGAGGTAATGCGATGACCACAGAGAATCGGAGTGTCGATACCCGCAAGGCCTTCACCGAGGAAGATCCCGGCTATCGAAAAGAGTTGGCTCCACGCCAGATCCAGATGATCGCTATCGGCGGCGCGATCGGCACCGGGCTGTTCATGGGTGCGGGCGGGCGACTGCGTGACGCCGGGCCTGCCCTGGTCCTGGTGTACGCACTGTGCGGATTCTTCGCCTTCCTGATCCTGCGCGCATTGGGCGAACTGGTGATGCACCGGCCGACGTCCGGATCGTTCGTCTCGTACTCGCGCGAATTCTTCGGGGAGAAGGTCGCTTTCGCCGCCGGTTGGCTGTACTGGATGAACTGGGCGATGACGGCGGTGGTCGACGTGACGGCCGTGGCGTTGTACATGAACTTCTTCAAGAAGTACTGGGCCCCGCTCGGCGACATCGACCAGTGGGTGTTCGCACTCGCGGGCCTGCTGCTCGTCCTCGGTCTGAACCTGGTGTCGGTGAAGGTGTTCGGTGAGTTGGAGTTCTGGTTCGCGCTCATCAAAGTTGTTGCTCTGGTGACGTTTCTGTTGATCGGTACCTACTTCGTCATCTTCGGAACGCCCATCGACGGCCAGGAGCCGGGGCTGAGCGTGCTGACCGACAACGGCGGACTGATCCCCAACGGGCTGCTGCCAGCGATCGTCGTGATCCAGGGTGTCGTGTTCGCCTACGCCTCGATCGAGCTGGTCGGCACTGCTGCCGGAGAGACGCAGAACCCCGAGAAGGTGATACCGAAAGCGATCAACACCGTCATCATCCGTATTGTGGTGTTCTACGTCGGCTCGGTGCTGCTGCTCTCGTTGCTGTTGCCGTACAGCAGTTATCAGGCGGGCGAGAGTCCGTTCGTGACGTTCTTCGGGGCCATCGACGTCGAGGGCGCTGACGCCATCATGAATCTGGTCGTCCTCACCGCGGCGCTGTCCTCGCTCAACGCCGGTCTGTACTCCACCGGGCGCATCCTGCACTCGATGGCGATCGCCGGCTCGGCACCCGCATTCGCTGCGCGGATGAACAAGTCGGGTGTGCCCTACGGCGGCATCGCACTGACGTCGGTGGTGACGTTGCTCGGCGTCGTGCTCAACGCAGTGGTCCCGGCGCAGGCTTTCGAGATCGTGCTCAACCTCGCCGCGCTCGGCATCATCAGCGCCTGGGCCGTCATCGTGGCGTGTCAGCTCAAGTTCTGGTCGCTGTCCAAGACCGGCGCGGTCACCCGACCTGCGTTCAAGCTCTTCGGTGCCCCGTACACCGGGTACGCAACGCTAGGCTTCCTGGCGTGTGTACTCGTGCTGATGGCCTTCGACAAACCGGTCGGTACCTGGACGGTGGCGTCGATCCTGCTCATCGCGCCGATGCTGATCGGTGGTTGGTTCCTGTGCCGCAAGCGAATCCGAGAGGTGGCGGCGCGCAGTGACTGACCATGTCGCATTGCTGACCACTGGCGGCACGATTGCCAGTAGTCGCGACGAGCACGGGGTGTCTCGTCCGGTGGCCGGGCTCGGGATCGATGTCGACGGTGTTCGGGTGCGCGAGGTGATGTCGAAGGACAGCTCGGCGTTGGACTTGGTGGATCTGGACACCATCCGTACGGCGGTGGTCGACGCGCTCGCCGAGGACGGCTGCGTCGGAGTGGTGGTGCTACACGGGACGGACACCATGGAGGAGTCGGCCCTGTATGTCGACCTGTTCCATGCCGACGATCGCCCGGTGGTCTTCACCGGTGCGCAGCGCACGGCCGATCATGTCGATCCGGACGGCCCCAGCAACATCGCCGCGGCGGTGGCGGCAGCGCAGTCCGAGCGCGGTGTGTTGATCGCCTTCGGTGGACGGTTGCTGCCGGCGCGTGGTGCGATCAAGAAGCACACCTCCGCGCTCGACGCGTTCCGGTCGGCTGCGCTCCCGCGACCGAAACCGTTGCTGTGGAAGCCCATTGCCGGGATCCGCGTGGACATCGTCGCGCTGTATCCCGGTGCAGACGGTGTGCAGATCGAAGCGTGCCGCGAGGCTGGGGCGTCGGGCATCGTGCTCGAGGCGATGGGCTCGGGCAACACGAACGCCCGCGTCGTGCATGCGGTGAAAGAAGCTGTGGCTGCCGGGGTACACGTGGTGGTCACGACGCGGGTGCCGTTCGGTGAGACCTCGCCGACGTACGGCGGCGGCGGGGGTGGACACGATCTGGTCGATGCGGGTGCAGTGTTCTCCCGCGAACTGCGGGCGGGGCAGGCGCGTATCCAGTTGGCGGCGCTGGTTGCAGCGGACGCCACTGACGTGGCTGTCCACAATTCGTTCCGGTAAGCGAGAAAAACCGCCTGCGGAATCGAATCGTGGACAAGTCAGCGCACCACACCCGCGCTACACCGTTACTCTAGGTAACTATGGGCACGATCGAGATCGAATTCGCTCCCCACTGGGTGAATGCGTCGTTGGTGCGCACGTTGGCGCGGCCCTTCGTGACCATCGACGGCGTCGAGCATCGGCAGTCGTGGACCGCGCCGTCGACGTACACGCTCGAGTCGGGCAGTCACGAACTCACCGCCTTCATCCGGTACCGCGGCACGAACGCCGCGCTGGGTACCGGCCGGAGAACAGTGACGGTGCAACCAGGACAACAGGTTTCACTACGAGCCCGCAACGGCTGGGCCAATCACATGCCGTTCGAGTTACAACTCCGACTCGCCCCAACTCTCGACGTGTAGTTCGTCGCCGACGGTCACCGTGCCGTCCTGCAGCACAGAGAATTTCGACCCGAAGGCGACGCCCTTCTGCCGACCGCGGCGGTAGTCGCCGAGTGTGCGCAGCGGTTCGGGGCCGGTGCGCACACCGGTGGTCTGCTCCACGGTGGTGACGGCGCAGCGGATCGCGAGTTTGGTGTACGCCAATCGCGCCCCCGCCGATGGTCACCTCCCGCAGCTCGTCTTCTCGGTGCGGGGAGTCCCAGCCGTCGACGACGATGTTGGGGCGAAAGCGATCCATCGGCAGCGGTACGTCGAGGCGAGAATTGAGACCGGCCAAGGTGGCGGTCGAGAGGATGTGCACCGCCGAGCTGTCGGCGAATTGCGCTGATCCGGGCGAGATTCCGTCGGTGACGCGGCCGAGGTTGCGTGGCGCGGCGACCAGACGTGACGGCTCCTCGATCACCTCGGTGAGCCAGCCGGCGACCTCGTCGCCCTGATCGATTCCGCGCATCGGGCTGCGGAACATCGTGATGTCGCGCGCCTCGGAGTCCCGGTCCACCGGCACGGTCACCGAACCGGTCGACGCGTGTGTGAGGGTCAACGCCTCGTCCGTCACCGAGCATCGGACGACGGCGAGAACGGGGTCGCTACGTTGACTGCGGAATGCGCCGTCGGAGTCGACGATCATGAATGCCCGGTCGTGTTCGAGGCCGGTAGCGCTCACGTGAGCCGAATGCAGCGTCGAGCCTGCACATCCCTTGACGGGGTAGGTCACCAGAGACGACACGCGCACCCGTCGAGGATACTGGGATCCATGACTCGTGCTCTGTTGGTAGTGGATGTGCAGAACGATTTCACCGAGGGCGGCGCGCTGGCGGTGACCGGCGGCGCGGAAGTCGCGCGCAAGATCAGTGAGTATCTCGCGCGCCACGGGGACGAGTACGACCTCGTGGTGTCCTCGCGCGATTGGCACGACGCGGAGGGCGACAACGGCGGACACTTCGCCACCGACGCGCCCCGGATTTCGTCACCACCTGGCCGGTGCATTGCGTCGCCGGCACGGTCGGCGCCGAGTATCACCCCGATTACGCCACCGGTTCCGTGGACGTGCACGTCTACAAGGGGCAGGGCAAGCCGTCGTACTCGGCGTTCGAGGGTGTCACCGAGGACGGGACAGCCCTCGCCGAGATACTCACCGCAAACGAGGTCACCGACATCGACGTCGTCGGACTTGCGACCGACTACTGCGTCCTGGCCTCGGCGAAAGACGCTGTGGCCGAGAAGCTCGACGTCCGTGTTCTCACCGACCTCGTTGCGGGAGTAGCACCGGAGTCATCGGCCGCGGCCCTCGACGATCTGCGGGCATCCGGCGCTTCGGTGGTCTAGGCCGAGGTGACCACCGTCGTCAGCAGAACAGCCGCATCGGTGGTGGCCCGCAGCGAGTGCGGTGCATCGGGAACCACCAACAGATCGCCGGTCATCCCGCTCCAGACGTCGTCGCCGCTGAGCAATTCGACCCGACCGGACAGGACGTGCACTGTGGCCTCGCCTGGATTGCTGTGCTCGGACAGTTCGGCACCGGCCGCGAGTGCGATGAGGGTCTGCCGGAGAGCATGCTCGTGGCCTCCGTACACCGCCGACGCCGCCCGACGCGACGACGCGAGGTGGCCTTGACCATCAGCTCGCGCGTGAGGGCGTCGAGCGAGACCTTCTTCACCCGGCCACCGTGACGGGAGACCACAGGTCCGGACCGAACACCTCGTAGGAGATGCGTTCCGAAGGCACACCACGCTGGAGGGCCGCGAGGCGGACGGCGCGCAGGAACGGCAACGGTCCGCAGCTGAGCACGTGGGTATCCGGGGTGAAGGCGAGCCGATCGAAATCCATCAATCCGGTGAACGACGTCGAATCGTCCGCTTCGACGGTCTCGTACCAGGCGTGATCGACGACGTAGTCGAGTGCTTCGGCCGCAGTGGCGATCGCCTCTCGTAATGCGTGGTCGGCGCGGCTACGGTCCGCGTGGGCCAGTATCAGCTTTCGGGCGGGCTGAGTTCGGGCGAGGTGCTCGACGAGCGGCAGCACGGTGGTGATTCCGGCACCGGCGGTGGCGATCAACAGCGGCCCGTCGCCGATGGACACTCCGAAATCACCTGCGGGACTGCTCACTTCGAGAATGTCTCCAACGGCAACAGCCTCCTGAAGGTGCGTCGAGACCTGCCCGGGCGGACCGTTGCGTACCTGCGCCACCGTGATCTGAAGGCGGGTGTCGGAGGCGATGGACGAGACGCTGTACTGACGCGGCTGACGAGTGCCGTCGGCGAGATCGGCGAACACCGTGACGTACTGGCCGGCCTCGAGTGCGGGAAGGGGAGCGCCGTCCGCGGGTTCGAGGACGAGCGAGACCGTGCCGGGGCTCTCCTGCGTGCGCCGCATGACGCGGTACGGGCGCAGCGGATTGTGGGGGGTCGATGTCTGCCGCTGCGTAGAGGCGCGCTTCGGTGGCGATGAGCTGCGTGGCGAACAGCCAGTAGACCTCGTCCCACGCGGCGGCGACGGCGGGAGTGACGGCGGCACCAAGGATGTCGGCCACGGCACCGAGCAGGTGTCGGCCGACGAGGGTGTACTGCTCCGGGGTGATGCCGAGCGTGATGTGCTTGCCGGCGATGCGGCGCAACACCGGCTCGAACGACGGTGCGTCCGGGTCGATCAGCTGAACGGCGTAGCCGACCACCGATGCGGCCAATGCCCGACTCTGCTCGCCGGTTTCCTGATTCGCGCGGTTGAACAGACGCCACAGCTCGGGGCGTTCGCCGAGCATCGACTCGTAGAAGCGGGCGCTGATCGTTTCGGAGTGTTCTGCCACCACACCGGCAGTGGCGCGGACGACGGCCTCGGCGGCGGGAGACAGAACGGGGTGGGCGGCGGGCACGGGACGTGCGGGTGCGGTCAGGGTCACGCCGCAATCCTGTCCGCTGTGGGGCCGCGAAAGCAGCCCTTTACGTCCCCACCTCGGGGGACTTTCGTCCTTCGGTCAGCTGTCGATCGTCGTGGTGATGGATGTGACCGACGGTGCCGCCGGGGTGCTGCCGAAGCCGAACGTCACCGGGGGAGTAACCGGGGTGAGCGATCCGAGGTCCTCGCCCTGCCAGGACGCCGAGACATCGGTGACGCGATGTTGGTGGCGGGCACCGTAGTACTCGCGTCGGTCGTTGCCCGCGCTGCCGCGGGTGCGCACTCCGCGGAGCACGACGCGGGCGATGGGGTCACTGATCGCGCAGAACCACGGTGCTGTCGATATCGCGTCGGGGACCAAGCTCAGCGCGCGGCCGAGAACGGTGGGTCCGGCAACACGAATTCTCACCGACAGATCACCCGCTGTCACTGATCGCCAACCGTCCTGCTGAGCGGCGAACGTCACCGGGACCAGTTCGGTGTCGTCGAACGTGTATGTGGCGGTGACGAATTCGCGTACGTCCTCGTTGGGGGCGATCAGCAGACGTCTCCCGTCGGCGAATTGGATCATGACGTCGGTGAATTCGCCGAGCGGCGATCGCGTCCAGTGACCGACGACGATCCGCACACCGGACGTCGTACCTACCCCGTAGATCTCACCGTGAAACCGTGATCTGGTCATCACACCGACTGTAGCCATGCTCGGCCCGGGTCGGTGCATAGTGGAGGTCATGGCGTCCTCGCAACCCACTGTATTCGTCCTGTTCGGCGCAACCGGAGACCTCGCGAAGCGAATGGTCCTGCCGTCGTTCTACCAACTCCATCTCGAAGGTCTGCTCCCCGAGAAATGGGTCCTGATCGGCAACGGCCGCAAGGATTCCTCCGACGACGAATTTCGCGATCACGTCCGCAGCGTCCTCGACGAATTCGCCGAGAATGTGGCCGAGGACGATTGGTCGACATTCTCCGAGCGAATCCGCTTCGCGGGCAACGGCTTCACCGTCGACGATCCCGGTGAGTTGCCCGAGGTCGTAGCCGACGCGAAGAAGGGCATCGGCGACGACGCCCAGTTGGTGCACTACATCGCTCTGCCGCCGAGCACCTTCGTCGATTACACGAAGGCCCTGGGTGCACACGGTCTGGCCGACGGCTCCCGCGTGGTCTACGAGAAGCCGTTCGGCACCTCGCAGAGCAACTTCGAGGAACTCGACAAAGCGGTGCACGAGGTGGTCGACGAAGAGCAGGTCTATCGCATCGACCACTTCCTGGGTAAGGAGGCGACGCAGAACCTGCACGTGCTGCGGTTCGCGAACGGCATGATCAGCGGGATCTGGAACTCCGAGCACGTAGCGCAGGTACAGATCGACGTCCCCGAGACGCTGGACATCGACGATCGGGCCGAGTTCTACGACGAGACCGGTGCCGTGCTGGACATGCTCGTCACCCACCTGTTCCAGGTTGCCGCGGAGGTCGCGATGGAGCCGCCCGCATCGCTGAAGGCGCAGGATCTGCAAGCGGCGCGCGAGACGGTGATCGGGCAGTTCCGGCCGCTGGACACCGAGGAGGTGGTTCTCGGGCAGTACGACGGGTATCGCGACGTCGAGGGCGTTGCCGATGACTCGAAGGTCGACACGTTCGTCGCGGCCACGTTGTGGGTCGACACCGACCGTTGGCGTGGCGTCCCGTTCCTGCTCCGCACCGGAAAGATGTTGGGTGTCAGCGAGCAGCGCGTCTCGTTGGTGTTCCGCAAACCGGCCGACAGTCCGCTGGGCGAGCTGCCGGAGGACGGCGCGGTGCTCTCGTTCGACCTCTCCGGCGACGGCAGCATCGACATCGCGATGACGGTCAAGGAGCCGGGCCCGGATTTCGATCTGTCGGTGGGGCATCTGGCGTTGCCGTTGAAGTCGGTGCCCGATGCCGAGCCGCTGAGCCCGTATGCGCGCCTGATCCTCGATGTGCTCAGCGGAGATCGGTCGTTGTTCACCAGGCCGGACGGTCTGGCGCACGTGTGGGATGTCGCCGCTCTCTTGCTGAGCAATCCGCCCGAAGTGCAGAGTTATGCGCCCGGTTCGATGGGACCCGCCGAGGCGGATGAGCTCGCCGCACCCTGTGGCTGGTTGATCACCGGGACGGAGTAGTTCACCCGCGGTCCAGCGGGAGTTTTTTCGGACAACAAACGGGGCGCAGGACTTTTTCGGCGAAACGGCGGATCGGACAGAACGGGCGCGTTATATTTCTGCCGCCTGGTCCAATGTTCAACCAGGCCTCGTCGTTTCTCCGAAAGGTGCTCACCCCATGCTTCTCGATCTCATCACCGGTCTGCTCGGCGGCGGCACCGAAGGAGGCGGCCTCGGCGGAATCATCACCGACGGCATCTCCGCAGGCATCGCCGACGCGATCTCCGAGCTCTTCACCGGAAGCGCTGAAGGGCTTTCCAGCGTCGCCGAGTAGTCGGTCGCGGGGCCCCGGACCTGTTGTCGAGGTCCGGGGCTTCGTCGCGTTCGGGCTTCACCGGAGCGGCATCAGCATCAACGCCGCGAGGTAGATCAGCACGACGGTGCCGCCGGTCAGGACCGTGCCGGCAACGGTCGCGAGTCGGACGATGTTGACGTCCCAGCCGAAATATTCGGCAACTCCGCCGCATACACCTCCCATCATCTTCTGTGAACTCGACCGGGTGAACTCTCTGGGGGAACCGCTCTCGAATGTCATGCTGAAAAGTCTGCATCAGCAATGCCTTTCGGCACATCGGGGATTTCACCCATATCGACCCCGACAAACGAGCGGTCCGAAAACGGCGCGCGAACAAGATCCTCGACTTTTCCGGGCCGACCCCTGGACCTACAGCTGCGAGGGCCGCTACGGTCGCACGTGATCGGCGAGTGCGCGACCGGCGCTACCCGGTCCGTCCCCCTTGCGGACCGGGTGGTGCCTGCGGTGAAACCGGATGCATCGGGTGTTCACCGAATCGCCATGGATTGGTCACCGATGAGCACTAACTTTCGGCCCATGACCGACAACGATCTCCGGAACGGCACGGCTGCGCGTACGAATCTGAGCGACTTGCTCGACATCACCAAGGCCGTGAATCTTGCCGACACGTCGGGCTTCGCCGTCGACGACTCCGATGACGACGATCCGGTGCTGCTGACCGTCCCCGACGGCCATATCGTCGACACCTGGCGCGAGAACTACCCGTACGACGAGCGCATGACGCGTGCCGAGTACGAGCTCGAGAAGCGTCTACTGCAGATCGAACTCCTCAAGTTGCAGATGTGGACCAAGGAGACCGGACGACGGCACGTCATCATCTTCGAGGGCCGAGATGCCGCCGGTAAGGGCGGCACGATCAAGCGCTTCATGGAACACCTCAACCCGCGCGGTGCCAGTGTCGTCGCACTGGAGAAGCCGTCTGCTCGTGAGTCGACCGAGTGGTACTTCCAGCGCTACATCGCACATCTGCCCGCGGCCGGGGAGATCGTCATGTTCGACAGGTCCTGGTACAACCGGGCCGGCGTCGAGCGGGTCATGGGCTTCTGCACCGACGAGCAGCACGCTCAGTTCGTTCGGCAGGCACCGCTGTTCGAGCAGATGCTGGTGGACGAGGGCATCAGCTTGACCAAGTTCTGGTTCTCGGTGTCGCAGCACGAGCAGCGCACCCGCTTCGCCATTCGGCAGGTCGATCCGGTGCGGCAATGGAAGCTCTCGCCCATGGACCTTGCCTCGCTGGACAAGTGGGATGCTTACACCGCGGCGAAGGAAGAGAATTTTCGCGCCACCGACACCGATGTCGCGCCGTGGACGGTCGTCAAGAGCAACGACAAGAAGCGGGCCCGCATCAATGCGATGCGCTTCGTGCTCAACAAGTTCGACTACGCGAACAAGGATCCCGAAATCGTGGGCGAAACCGACCCGTTGCTCGTGGGGCGCGCCAAAGACGTGATCGGCGAATAGTTTTGGTCGGTCAACCGGTGAAATTTCCGCTGAACCGTTGCGGCACCACCTCTTCGGGATCTCGAGTTGGTACCGGGGGCTGCGCCAAACCTTAGCGTGCGGTAAGAACGAGGGAGGTCGTATCGCTTACGGCTGTCCTTGCACACGAGCAACAGGAGTTCTCATGGGTTCAGCAGCACAGTTCATTTCCGACATCGCATCGGGCGTCTACGACGGAATCGTCGACGCGATCGTCGATCAGATCGTCGGCGTGCTGACATCGGGTAGCGCCGCGTAATCGTCCGACATCGTCGCGGTCGCCGTCGGGGGCGGCCGCGACATCTCGGTCCCGTGGCTGTTGGCCGTTTTGTGATGTCACACCAAGATTTTCGACTTTTACTATCTTTTCCGTATACAGAGCGTGACCTTCTGAGGTAGAAATCTTCTTGCAGAGATCATCGCGTGACATAAGTCACAGCAGATCTGCACACCCCCTCGATGAAGGAGTTTTACGTATGTCCGCTGAACTCGGATCCATCCTCCAGATCCTCCTCGCACTGTTCAACGCCGGTAGCTCCGAGACCCCCACCGCGCTCTGATCCCAGTTCTGAGATCCGAATGACCGGTGCCCACCCTGTCGTGGGTGCCGGTCATTCGTTCGTTCGAAACGTATTCGAGCCGTGAAAGATTCGGTTGCATCCCAGGCGCATCATAGGGTTGCCCCATGCAGACGGTTCCGATTCAGATGCCCGACGGTTCGACGGTGCCGGTCTCACTGTTTCCCGGTGAAGGCCGTGACGATGCACCCGTGATCGTCGTTCTTCCCGGCCTCGGCATTCCCGGTGGCTACTACCGACTGTTCGCCGAGGCGCTCGTCGCGCGCGGGTTCCAGGCCGCGATCGGGGACCTGCGCGGCCAGGGAGACAGTGTCCCCAAACCGAGTTCGGCGAGTCGGTACGGGTATCAGGAGCTGGTCTCGGTCGACTTTCCGGCGATCTTCGAGGTGGTTCGTGAGCAGTTCCCGGCGGCGACGCCGTATTTGCTCGGGCACAGCATGGTGGGCAGCTCGGCTCGATGTACGCCGCACGCATCAGGGGAAGGCTCGGGGGATTGATCCTGGTGGCGTCCGGGTCGCCGTATCACCGCGGTTTCGGCACGTCCCGTGGTGTGCCGCTGTACGTGGGCGCGGCGGCGATGGCGATCACCAGCAGCATCGCGGGGTTCTGGCCGGGGGATCGAATCGGAATCGGCGGCTTCGGTCGGCAGTCGCGGGTTCTGATCGACGATTGGTCGCGGTTCGCGCGGACCGGATCGATCGAGCCTGCGGGGGCCGACATGGACTACGAGGAACGGATGGGCCGTCTGACACTTCCGGTGCTGGCGGTGACCATCGAGGGCGACGACCTCGCGCCCCGTGGCTCGATGGACAACCTCGTGCGCAAGCTTGCCAACGCCGATGTCACCTCGGTGCACGTCGACGAGCCGCTCGGCCACAACGGGTGGATTCGAAACCCCACGGCGGTCGCCGACCTGGTCGCCGAATGGATGCACAAGTAGTTCACTCGAATTAACTTTCAGTTGTTTTGCTCGCTATTGGTCATTTCTACATACTCATGGTTCGTTTTGGTGTAGAAAGCTGTTGAACCAACAATTGTTCGACGACGTTAGTGAGCACGACTATGAACGGCCTGGGGGCTTCGGTCCGTCGAATCGGTGATGGTCTGCTCGTTCGCTACTCCGTAGCACTGCGAAGATCAGCCATGGTGGGCGTGGTGGCATGCCTGGCCATCGGCGCCCATCCGACTGCCTCCGCCACGCCGTCATCGTCGACCGATCATCCGGCGACGGTGCAGACGGGCTCGTACGTGGTGCGGACCGAGGTGGCCGACGACACCGCGATGACGGCATTCGTTCACTCTGCCGCGATGGACCGAACCATTCCACTGAAGATTCTGCGGTCTCCTGATCGGACGGCTCCGAGCCCCACGCTGTACCTGCTCAACGGGGCGGGCGGCGGAGTCGACGGAATGGACTGGTACACCCAGACCGACGTCGTGTCGTTCTTCGCCGACAAGAACGTCAATGTGGTGACCCCCGTGGGTGGGGCCTACTCCTACTACACGGACTGGCAGCACGACGATCCGGTGCTCGGCCGCAACAAGTGGGAGACGTTCCTGACCGCCGAACTGCCACCGCTCGTCGACGATCTGTTGGAGACCAACGGCCGCAACGCGATTGCAGGTATCTCGATGGCCGCTACCTCTGTGCTGAACCTGGCCGCGCACCATCAGGGGCTGTACCGAGCCGTCGGTTCGTACAGCGGATGCGCGTCGACCACCGACGCGTTGGGACGGGCATACGTCAAGACGGTCGTGTCCATGGCGCTGGGCGCGAACGTGACGAACATGTGGGGGCCGGACGATCATCGGGACTGGGTGCGCAACGATGCGGTGGTCAATGCCGAGAAGTTGCGTGGCACAGCGCTGTACATCTCCAACGGCAGCGGACTGGCCGGGGCATCGGACACCCTCGACGGCACCAATCCCAACGGACCCGGCTTCGTGTTGCTCAACCAGATGGTCGTGGGCGGTGCCATCGAGGTGGCGACCGGAGACTGCACTCGCAGGCTGAAGACGGCCCTCGAGCAGCTCGACATCCCGGCACACTTCGAGTTGCGTGACCGTGGCACCCACTCGTGGGGCTACTGGCAGGACGACCTGCACGATTCCTGGCCGATGTTCGAGGACGCTCTCGCTGCCTGACCGTCAGTTGCGAGCGAGGTGCCGCCACAGAAATTCGTAGGTCAACGCCGTTTTGAACGCCAACTGCGCATTGTCCGACGCCCCGCCGTGCCCGCCTTCGATGTTCTCGTAGTAGCTGACGTCGTGACCGAGTTCGGCCAATCGAGCCGCCATCTTGCGGGCGTGTCCGGGATGGACGCGATCGTCGCGGGTGGACGTAGCGATCAGAATCGGCGGATACCGACGCTCGGATGCGGACACCACGTTCTGGTACGGGGAGTACTGCGAGATGAACTCCCACTCGTCCGGGTCGTCGGGGTTGCCGTACTCGGCCACCCAGGACGCGCCCGCGAGGAGCAGATGGTATCGCTTCATGTCCAGTAGTGGGACCTGACATACCAACGCGCCGAACAGTTCCGGGTACTTCGTCACCATGATGCCCATCAGCAGGCCGCCGTTGCTACCACCCTGTGCGGCCAACTGTTCGGTGGTGGTGATCCCTCGGGTGACGAGATCGCGTGCGACGGCGGCGAAGTCCTCGTGCACCAGATGGCGTCCGGCGCGCAGTACCTGGGTGTGCCAGGACGGCCCGTACTCACCGCCGCCGCGGATGTTCGCGACGACGTAGGTGCCACCACGTTCGAGCCACGCCCGTCCGGTTGCGCCGCTGTAGCCGGGCGTCATCGAGATCTCGAAGCCGCCGTAACCGTAGAGCAGTGTCGGTCCGGGGCCGGAATCGGCGCGTCGGACCACGAAGTAGGGGATGTCGGTGCCGTCGTCGGACCGGGCGAAGAACTGTTCCACCGTCAGCCCGTCGGCGTCGAAGAATGCCGGAGCCTGCTTGAGGACTTCGAGTTCGCCGCCCACCGTGCCCACCAGCAGTGTCGCCGGCGTCAGATAGCCGGACGAGGAGAGGAAGAACTCGTCGCCGTTCTCCTCGGCGTCGGTGCCGATGATCTCGGTGGAGATCAGGTCCGACAGTCCGTCGACGGTGGTGCTGACCCACTCGTTCGTGCGAGGGGTGAGCACGTGCAACTGCGTCCGTACGTCCTGCAGCGTCACCAGCAGCAGATGATTCTCGGTCCACGCGTACTGGTGCAGTGACGTGTGCGCGTCCGGGGCGAAGAGGACGGTGAGAGCGATTGTGCCGGAAATGAACTCGTCGAAATCCGCAGCCAGCAGTGCGCCGGCCGGATAGGTTTGCTCGCCGACCGTCCACGGCGTCATCGTTCGGACCAGCAGCCAGTTCTCGTGCACCGAGGTCGACGCGTCGGTCGGCGTCGGGATCCGGGTCAACGCAGATCCGTCGAGGACGTAGGTCTCGGAGTTGTAGAAGTCGGTGGCACGCTGGACGAAGTCGCGCTCGAATCCCGGCGTGCGATCGTGCCAGGCGGAGATCGAGATGTCCTGCGACTCACCCTCGTACACGGTCTCGGCGTCGTCGAGCGAGGTGCCGCGACGCCACCGCTTGGTGATTCGGGGGTAGCCCGATTCGGTGAGCGAACCGGGCCCGAAATCCGTTCCGACGAAGACGGTGTCCGCGTCGATCCAGCCGATGTCGGTCTTGGCCTCGGGGAGGGCGAATCCGCCGTCCTCCGAGGCGCGGAAGGTGCGGGAGTCCAGATCGAACTCACGGACCACCGTCGCGTCGGCCCCGCCGCGGGAGAGCGTCACCAGAGCCAGTCGTTGATGGGGGCGGAGCACCTGCGCGCCACCCCACACCCAGTTCTCGTCCTCGCTGCTGGCCAGCGCATCGAGATCGAGCAGTACGTCCCACGCCGGGTTCTCGGTTCGGTACTCGTCCATCGTGGTTCGACGCCACAGGCCGCGGACGTGCTCGGCGTCGCGCCAGAAATTGTACAGAAACTGCCCGCGACGACGGGCATACGGAATGCGGGCGTCGGTGTCGAGAACTTCTCGGATGCTCGCCTCGGTGGCCTCGAAGGTGGGGCCGCTCAGCGCCTCGACCGTCACCTCGTTCTTCTCGCGCACCCACGCGAGCGCAGCGTCGCCGGTGACGTCTTCGAGCCAGAGGTACGGGTCGTCCGAGATTGCCATTCCACAGTTCTAGCAGCACTCGGGCCGTCGGGGTGGTCGGCGCTCGCGTGGCTACCGGCTGGTAACGAAGACCAGGTCGAGCGAGCGTCGGACAGCACGACTACGCTCGGGACTCGTGACCTCACACTATGACGTCGTTGTCCTCGGAGCCGGTCCCGGTGGGTACGTCGCTGCAATCCGCGCGGCACAACTCGGACTCAGCACTGCCATCATCGAGAAGAAGTACTGGGGCGGTGTGTGCCTGAACGTCGGCTGCATCCCTTCGAAGGCACTTCTCCGTAACGCCGAGCTGGCGCACCTCTTCACCAAAGAGGCCAAGCTGTTCGGCATCTCGGGTGAAGCGTCCTTCGACTTCGGCGCAGCGTTCGACCGGAGCCGCAAGGTTGCCGACGGCCGCGTCAAGGGCATCCACTTCCTGATGAAGAAGAACAAGATCCCCGAGTACGACGGCAAGGGCACGTTCACCGATGCCAACACCATCGAGGTCGAGCTGACCAAGGGTGGCACCGAGACGATCACGTTCGACAACGCGATCATCGCGACGGGCAGCACCACCAAGCTGCTTCCCGGCACCGAACTGAGCGAGAACGTCGTCACGTACGAAGAGCAGATCATGACGAAGGACCTGCCGGGTTCGATCCTCATCGTCGGTGCCGGTGCTATCGGCATGGAGTTCGGCTACGTCCTCAAGAACTACGGAGTCGACGTCACCATCGTCGAGTTCCTCGATCGCGCGCTCCCCAACGAGGACAAGGACGTCTCGAAGGAAATCGAGAAGCAGTACAAGAAGCTCGGCGTCAAGGTCATCACCGGCGCAGGCGTGCAGAGCATCGACGACGACGGCTCCAAGGTCACCGTTGCGATCAAGCACAACAAGTCCGGTGAGAGCGAGACCTTCACTGTCGACAAGGTGATGCAGTCCGTCGGCTTCGCGCCCCGCGTCGACGGATTCGGCCTCGAGAAGACCGGCGTCGAGCTCACCGATCGCGGTGCCATCGGCATCACCAACACGATGCAGACCAACGTGCCGCACATCTACGCCATCGGCGACGTCACGGCCAAGCTTCAGCTCGCCCACGTGGCGGAGGCGCAGGCCGTCGTGGCTGCCGAAACCATCGGCGGCGCAGAGACATTGCCGATCGACGACTACCGCATGATGCCGCGCGCGACGTTCTGCCAGCCGCAGGTCGCCAGCTTCGGCCTCACCGAGGACCAGGCCCGCGAAGAGGCTCAGGCCCGCGGTTCCGACATCAAGGTCGCGAACTTCCCGTTCGCCGCCAACGGCAAGGCACACGGACTGGGCGACGCCACCGGCTTCGTCAAGCTCATCGCCGACACCGAGCACGGCGAACTGCTCGGCGGACACCTCATCGGACCGGACGTGTCCGAGCTGCTGCCCGAGCTGACCCTCGCCCAGAAGTGGGACCTCACGGTCAACGAGCTCGCACGCAACGTGCACACGCACCCGACGCTGTCGGAGGCACTGCAGGAAGCTATCCACGGCCTCGCAGGCCACATGATCAACTTCTGATCTTCACGGAACGACAAGGGCGCGACCACTTCGGTGGTCGCCGCCCTTTCTCGTTCGTGGGTCCTGCTCCGGCGCTACGACTTTCGCCAGTGATCGAAGCGCCCCTTGATGTCCGAGGCCACGTCGCCGATTCCGTTGCCGACGGCGTCGACGGCTCCGGTGAAGCCACTTCCGATGTCTCGCACCGTCTTGATCAGCGGGTCCTCCGAGGTATCGAAGTTGTTCTTGTACGTGCGCGCTGCGTTACGGAACTCCTCCGAGACCTTGGCCTCATGGTCGGTGGACCTGCGCGGGTAGTCGCCGCGAAGTACCGCCGCATACTCGCCGTTGTCGACCCACTTCTTCAGCTCTGCGGCGCGCAGCACCGAGAACGGGTGCGAGAGGAGTTCGAGGTTGAGCAGCTTGAGCACGCCGTCGCGCAGATCCCCACTGGCCTCGTACTCGGCGGCCTGAGCGAGGAAGGCGTCGACGTCGATCTCGCTGATGCGTGCGCCGCCCGCCAATTTCAGTTGCACGCTGATTGCTGTGTGCACATCCTGCCCGCACAGCAAACCTGCTCGGTCGCCGGACAATTCGGACTTGCGCTGCCATTCCATCAGCCCGGCGATGACCGCACGTAGCGCCCAACCGCCCACCGGAACCCAGCCGACGGTGCCGGCGAGGCGCATCAGATGCATCAACACGGTGCGGTACACCGCGTGACCGGACAGCGCGTGCCCCAGCTCGTGACCGACGACGAAACGCTGCTCCTCGTAGGTCATGATGTCGAGCATGCCGGTGGTCAGGACGATGAACGGGCGGTCCATTCCGATGGTGAACGCATTGACCATCGGCGACTGAACCACGAAGAGTTCGGGTGTTTCCTCGGCACCGAGAATCTGCACGCAGTCGCTGCGTAAGTCGTTCAGGTCCTTGAACTGTCGCTCGTCGACGCGCACTGCCGTGGCGAGGTACATCAGTCGATGCTGTCGCTCGCGCAGCAGCCCGGACAGTGTGCGCAGAACGGTGTCGAAACCTTTGAGGGTGCGCAGGGTGACCAGGGCGGCGCGATCGGACGGGTGTTCCCAGGTGCGAGAGGAGATGTCGGGGAATTCGATGCGGGTGCGGTCCGGGGCGGATGTCAATCTGTTCTCCCAGCGTCGATGAAGATCCAAAGTATCAGTAAAGCGGGGCAAGCGGTCCGAACTCGAAGCTCATCGCGCCCTCGCCACACTGCGATTTTCGAGCGCTCGATGACCGTTCCGAACCCCGATCGACTCACCGGAAGTCTGTGATCAGTCATAGCCCACCAAGTGATGAAAACGTCACTTGGTCGTTTGTCGGCTGGTAGTTTTCGTTTTCTGCGCGAGGGGAGTCGCGCCGAACACGAGCTGGGGGGTGGGAAATTGTCGTCGCCGATGTCGGCGCTCACACGCGTCAGCGGCGGGGTTTCCGGTGGATTCAGAACGTTCGGTCAAACTCTGGAGCTGGGCGTACTGGCCTTCGTTCACCTCGCGCGAGATATCGTCACGCTGCGTCATCCGTGGCGTGACACCATCGACCAGGCCTGGTTCGTCGTCACCGTCACAGTGGTTCCCGCAGTACTGGTATCCATTCCGTTCGGCGTCATCGTGTCCGTCCAGGTCGGCAGTCTCACCGATCAGATCGGGGCGACGTCCATCGCAGGAGCAGCGGGTGGCCTCGGGGTGATCCGCCAGGGTGCCCCGATCGTTGCGGCGCTGTTGTTGGGCGGTGCCGCAGGCGCGGCGGTCGCTGCCGATCTGGGGGGCACGCACCATCCGCGACGAGATCGACGCATTGTCGACGATGGGAATCGACCCGGTTCGCAGGCTTGTCGCGCCGCGGCTGGCAGCCATCCTGCTGGTGGCACCGTTCCTGTGCATCCTCATCATCTTCATGGGCTTGGCCGCGGGCTATGCGATCAACGTCGGCTTTCAGAGTGGGACGCCCGGCAGCTACATCAGCTCGTTCGCGTCCTTCGCCTCGGTGGCGGACCTCGTGGTAGCCTGGTGAAGACCGAGATATTCGGCGTCATCGTCATTGTCGTCGCCTGCCAGCGCGGGTTGTCCGCCGCCCACGGACCCCGCGGGGTCGCGAACGCGGTGAACGCCTCCGTGGTGCTCGGTGTGGTGTCCGCGTTCACCGTCAACGTCGTGATCACGCAGGTGGTCGCGATGTTCATGCCACAGAAGTTGGGCTGAGATGGCAACTCCTTCTCGCTACACCGTGCACGGCACCGCTCACCTCACCCGCAGCGCCAGGTATCTCGGACGCAAGCCGTTCGACGTTCTCGAAATGCTGGGTCATCAACTGACGTTCTGCGTCAAGGTGCTCACCGCCATCCCGCATACCGTCCGCTCCTATCGGCGCCAGATGCTGCTCATTCTCAGTGACATCACCTGGGGCAGTGGGAAACTCATCGTTGGTGGCGGGACGGTGTCGGTCCTCGTGGTGCTGGGTGTCGCGGTGGGTGCATCCGTCGGAATCGAAGGATTCAATTCCCTCGGCATGGTGGGGATGGAGCCGTTGACCGGTTTCATCTCGGCGTACGCCAGCACTCGCGAACTGGCCCCGATGATCGCGGCGATCGGATTCGCGACGCAGGCAGGATGCCGGATGACGGCCGAGATCGGCGCGATGCGTATCTCGGAAGAGATCGATGCCCTCGAAGCTCAAGGCATACAGTCGATGCCGTTCGTCGTGACCACCCGGGTCATCGCGGGAATCGTCACGATCGTGCCGCTCTACCTGCTGACGCTCATTCTGAGCTACCTGTCGTGCGCCGTGGTGGTTCGCGTGGTCGGCGGACAGTCGTCGGGCACTTACGACCACTACTTCAGCGCATTCCTGCAGCCGCTCGACGTTCTCTTCTCGCTGCTGAAAGCCGCGGTGTTCGTCGTGACGATCATCCTGATCCACGGCTATCAGGGTTACTACGCCTCGGGCGGTCCGGAAGGTGTCGGCCGCGCGTCGGGTCGCGCCATCAGAGCCAGCCTCGTCGCGGTGGTGGTACTGGACATGATCATGACGTTGGTCCTGTGGGGATTCGACTCGGGCATAAGGATTTCGGGGTAGAGATGGCAGTGTTCGACGATCTGACGGGTCGATCGGCCGGTCCCGCCGCGCTCCGTGTGCGCGGGCTGGCGGTCGCCGTGGTCGTGGC
>NZ_BAOX01000013.1:0-40917 GCF_000813105.1 Rhodococcus sp. BS-15
GAGCAGGATGACGCGGGCGTCACGCGGATCGATGTTGCGGAAGGCTCCGTCGAGGGTGCGATCGGCGAGCTCGGCGATCTGCCCGGCGAGCTCGACGCCGGTGGGACCCGCGCCGACGACCACGAAGGTCATGAGGCGGTCCTTCTCCTCCTGATCGTCGGAGAGTTCGGCCTGCTCGAACGCACCGAGGATGCGTCCACGCAGTTCGAGTGCATCGTCGATGGTTTTCATGCCGGGCGCGAATTCTGCAAAGTGATCGTTGCCGAAGTACGACTGCTGAGCGCCTGCTGCGACGATCAGGCTGTCGAACGGAGTGACGGTGATGCGTTCGAGGAGCTTGGACGTCACCGTCTTGGCCTCGAGATCGATGTTCAGTACGTCTCCGAGCAGCACCTCGGCATTCTTCTGCTTGCGCAGAATGACGCGGGTGGTGGGAGCGATCTCGCCGACCGACAGAATTCCGGTCGCGACCTGATAGAGGAGAGGCTGGAAAAGGTGGTGTGTCGTCTTCGCGACGAGGGTGATGTCGACGTCGGCTTTCTTGAGCGCCTTGACGCCGAACAGACCTCCGAACCCGGAACCGATGACGACGACGCGGTGACGCTTCGATTCGAGCGGTTGGATGCTCATTACCTGCTCCCTAACGATTGCGGTGTGAGGTCAACGGTAGTCGCCATCCATCTCGACGTCTCGACAAGGTCGTCGTGTCTGTGGTGGCAGCGCACACCTACCGGCCGGCCGCTGCGCGCTTCGCCAGTTCCACGGTCGCGGCCCGCAGTTCGATAGCCGAGTCGATCGGAGTTGCGTAGCCGACCCTCGTGTACGCGATTCCGCGCGGTGTGAGCACCTTCAGATCCAGTCCGTAGCGGTCGGCGGCCGTGCACTCGGCGGACGTGGCATCGGGAAAGCCGCCCAGCTCGCGGGCCATCGCAGTCAGCGACGACGAGTGGTCGGCGTTGAGGTGCTCGATCGCGTACGCGGAGGTCGGCGACACCGGATCGGGCGCGGCCCGGGAATACGCTTCGGCGGTTGCCGAATCCATCCGGCCGTATCCGCCGACCCACCGGACCCGATGTACGCGCATGATCCAGAGCGTGAAGTCGCTGTAGTCCAGGTAGTACTTCGCCGCTGGTACGCCGTCGAGATGCGCCGCGCGTGCTGCGGCCAACTCGTCCCCCTCGGGCCGCTCGACCACGCCTGCCAGCGTGATTCGGCCCGACGCCAGTGGATCGGTCTGCGATTGCGGCGCCACGATCGACAGGCTCATCCGTTGATCGCCTGCGAGGTTCCGTCCGTGCTCGGCCATGCGCGAGACACACAGAACCGGAGCGCCGTCGAGCAATCCGTACGTGACGAACGAAGCCCAGGGATCGCCGTCCGCGGTCAGGCTCGCAAGAGTCGCGGTGTTGGTGGACGCTGCGATCGTGCGCGCTTCCTCGGCTGCGGAGGGACGACGGTCGTCGACGACCGGGGCCAGGGGAGGGGGAACGGACGGGGCGTCACCGGGGTCGCCGTGATCGAGTGCCATGCGCAGAAGCTTACGACGATGACCTACACGAGGTCTCCGGCATGGATCAGAGCGTCGGCGACGAGTGCGACGCCGAGCACGACGAAGATGATGCGCACCGTCGGCGGGCCGTACCGCATCAGGCTCGGACGGTCGCGGTGAACGCGCGCCTGGAACGTCGACTTTTCCTCGACGCCAGAATCAGAACGAGGATGGGCGGTAGTAGCCCGATCAGGCAGTAGGTGACGACGATGGCCGGCCACCACGTCGGGCGGGGATCGTAGGTCGAGAGCATCGTCAGCCCGGCGAGATACGGCACTGCCGTCGGGCCCTGCACCAGACCGATCGTCAGTCCGGTCAGGGCGACGACGGGAATGCTGGAGCCGGCTCGAGCTGCCCACTCCGGTGGGCGGCGTTCGGTGGTGCGCAGAGCACCGAGAGTGATCAGTACCAGCCCGACCGCGAGTTCCGTGCGATACCGGACCGTGGGAGTGATGGTGAAGTCGAACAGATCGGTGAAGAAGTCGATGCCGAGAACGGTGAGGATGCCGAACGTTGTCGTCGCAGTGAACACTCCGCCGACGAAGGCCAGCCCGGCTCGAAACGGAGAGCGGCGGGTGGTTCTCGCGTGCACTGCGATGGCAGCGGTGACGCCGATCAGCAACACGTCGAGCGAATCGAGTAGCGCGAATCCGACGAGCGCGAGCAGCAAGGTCACCATGGAGGGTTCAGGATATCGGTCGGGTGAAACCGACCTCCTCGGTGACTACGGCCACAGCGGTCCGGCCGGGAGCGGTCTGGTTGTCCCAGTACATGTTGGTGTGCGCGATGACCTGCTCGGGTGGCGGCGCGCCCCATTCGGTCAGATCCTCGGCGGTGTGGGCATCGCTCACCAGCGTCACGTCGTATCCGCGTACCAAGGCTCCGTGCAATGTGGACCTGATGCAGAAGTCCGTGTGCGCGCCGGCGATGACGACGTGCCCCACGCCGGAGGCGGCGAGCTCGGCTTCGAGACCTGTGTCCTCGAAGGCGTCGCCGTGCTTCTTGTGAACGATCGGATCGCCTGGATCGACGGGCAACTCGTCGAGAAGTTCCCACCCCTGCGTTCCGAAAGCCGAATCCCTGTCGGAGGAGTGCTGCACCCAGATCACCGGAGTGCTGGTGTCTCGTGCGCGGGACACCAGTGTGACGATGTTGTCGACGACGCGCTGCCGCTCGTGGACGCCGACCATCACGTCGTTCTGCACGTCGACGATCACCAGTGCGGTTGCGGGCCGCTGAGGCAGGGTGGTCACGGTAACTCAGCTCCCGACGTACGCGGCCAGGTGCCGGCCGGTCAGAGTCGAACCGTCCGCGACCAGATCGGAGGGTGTGCCCTCGAACACGACGAGGCCGCCGTCGTGCCCGGCACCGGGACCCAGATCGATGATCCAGTCGGCGTGGGCCATGACGGCTTGATGATGCTCGATGACGATCACCGACTTGCCCGAGTCGACCAGACGGTCGAGCAGCCCGAGGAGCTTGTCCACATCGGCGAGATGCAGTCCGGTGGTGGGTTCGTCGAGCACGTAGATCCCGCCCTTGTCGGCCATGTGCGTCGCCAGCTTGAGGCGTTGGCGTTCTCCACCCGACAGAGTGGTCAACGGTTGCCCGATCTTCAAATATCCCAATCCGACGTCGTTCAATCGCTGCAGAATCTTGTGTGCCGGCAGCAGTTTGGCTGCGCCGTCGGAGAAGAATTCCTCGGCCTCGGCGACCGACATCGACAACACCTCGTCGATGTTGCGACCACCGAAGTGGTACTCCAGTACCGAAGCTTGGAATCGCTTGCCCTCGCACTCCTCGCACACCGTGGCGACCCCGGCCATCATCGCGAGGTCGCTGTAGATGCGCCCGCGCCGTTGCACGTCGGGCACGCGCCTTCGGAGTTCGAGCTGAACAGTGCGGGTTTGACGGCGTTCTCCTTGGCGAACGCCTTGCGGATCGGTTCGAGCAAGCCGGTGTACGTCGCGGGGTTGCTTCGGCGCGACCCACGTATCGCCCCCTGATCGACCGACACCACATCGTCTGTCCCCGAGAGCGATCCGTGAATGAGTGAACTCTTGCCCGAGCCTGCGACGCCGGTGACGACCACCAGCACACCGAGTGGAACGTCGACGTCCACCTCGCGCAGATTGTGGGAGTCCGCGCCGCGAATTTCGAGCACTTCGGAGAACTCGCGTACCGACTCTTTCAGCGATGCTCGATCGTCGAAATGCCGACCGGTGACGGTGTCGCTCCGGCGCAGCCCGTCGACGGTGCCCTCGAAACAGACGTGCCCGCCTGCGCTCCCCGCACCGGGACCCAGATCGACGACGTGGTCTGCGATGGAGATCGTCTCGGGCTTGTGCTCCACCACCAGAACGGTGTTTCCCTTGTCCCGCAGCTGAAGCAGCAGGTTGTTCATTCGCTCGATGTCGTGGGGATGCAGACCGGTGGTCGGCTCGTCGAACACGTACGTCACATCGGTCAACGACGATCCGAGGTGACGAATCATCTTGGTGCGCTGAGCCTCTCCTCCGGACAACGTTCCCGACGGACGATCCAGGCTCAGGTAACCGAGCCCGATCTCGACGAACGAGTCGAGGGTCTCCCCGAGCGTGGTCAGCAGCGGTGCCACCGACGGTTCCTTCAGGCCGCCCACCCACTGCGCCAGGTCGCTGATCTGCATCGAGCATGCGTCGGCGATGTTGACGCCCTTGATCTTCGACGACCGAGCACCTTCGTTGAGCCTGGTTCCGTGGCAGTCCGGGCAGGTGGTGAAGGTGATCGCGCGTTCGACGAAGGTGCGGATGTGGGGCTGCATGGCGTCGACGTCCTTCGACAGGAACGACTTCTGGATCTGCGGCACGAGCCCCGAATAGGTCAGATTGATGCCCTCGACCTTGATTTTCGTCGGCTCGCGATAGAGCAGATCGTCGAGTTCCTTCTTGGTGTACTTCGAGATGGGCTTGTCCGGGTCGAAATACCCGCAGCCGCGAAATATTCGGCCGTACCAGCCTTCCATGCTGTAACCGGGGATCGTGATCGCGCTTTCGTTGAGTGACTTGCTCGCGTCGTAGAGAGCGGTGAGATCGAAGTCGCTGACCGAGCCTCTGCCTTCACAACGCGGGCACATGCCACCGGTCACGGAGAACGACTTCTTCTCGGTGGTCTGCCTGCCGCCCTTGTCCACCTTGTACGCGCCTGCACCGGACACCGACGCGACGTTGAACGAAAAGGCCTGTGCGGAGCCGATGTACGGCTTTCCGATTCGGCTGAACAGAATTCGGAGCATGGCGTTGGCATCGGTTGCGGTGCCGACGGTGGAATGGGGATTTGCGCCCATACGCTGTTGATCGACGATGATCGCTGTGGTGAGTCCGTCCATGACGTCGACATCCGGGCGGCCGAGCGTCGGCATGAATCCTTGAACGAAGGCACTGTAGGTCTCGTTGATCATGCGCTGTGATTCGGCCGCAATCGTACTGAAGACCAGCGAGCTCTTGCCGGAGCCGGATACGCCGGTGAACACGGTCAGTCGCCGCTTGGGTAGCTCGACATCGATGTCCTGAAGATTGTTCTGCCGCGCCCCCTGTACACGAATCAAATCGTGACTGTCGGCAGCGTGCGGTGCCGAGCCCTGCGTGAATATCTTCGTCGCCATGAGCAGTCACGCTAGTCGTACCGGAACGTGCACGCTTCTCGATTCCTGATCGATTCCGGTGGCGGACAGGGCAGCGTCGAGTCGTCTCAGATCGGCTGCCGAGGACTCGAGAAGTGGGCGCCGCACGGTCGCGTCGGAGATGACGCCGATCCTGACGAGCGCAGCCTTGGCCATGATGGCTCCCTGCGTCGTGCGCATCACCGCGTCGGTCAACGGCAGCAGCGATCGCTGTATTGCGTTCGCCCGGTCCAGGTTGCCCGCGCGGACTGCAGCGATCAGCTCGGCGTAGCGGTCTGCCACCACGTTGCCGGTGACGCTGACCAATCCTGTTGCACCGGAGGCGAGGTAGGGGAGCGCGAGTTCGTCGATTCCGCAGTAGTAAGCGAGGTCCGTCGAGCACATCACTGTCATGGCCTCGTACAGATCACCCTTCGCGTCCTTGACGGCACCGATGAGGGGGTGACGGGAGAGTTCCATCAGGGTCGACGCCTCGATGGACACACCTGTGCGAGCCGGTACGTCGTAGACCATCACGGGCAATCCACCTGCCTCGGCGATGGCGACGATGTGCTCCGCGATGCCGGTCTGGGTAGGGCGCGAATAGTAGGGAGCGGTGATCAACAGTGCGTCGGCGCCGGCTGCCGCTGCGGACCGAGCCATCTCGATCCCCGTGGAGGTGTCGTTGGTGCCTACTCCCGCGATCACTCGAAGTGCGTGATCCGGGTGCCTGCGGGCGCGAGCGATCAGCTGCGAGATCTCGTGGCCAGTCAGGGTAGGTGCTTCACCGGTCGTTCCGGCGATGACGACGCCATCGCATCGTGTCGCCGACAGGTGCGCGAGAAGGGTATCGACGCCTGCTCGGTCGAGCGATCCATCGGGGTGCATGGGGGTCGCCATGGCGACGATGTTCGTGCCGAAGATCGTCGAGCTCGGCGACGGAGTGGTGATCATGGTCCGAGTGTGGACCGTTCGATACATGAGGTCCAGCGATGCGTTTTCCGCATTACTGCGTACTGTTGCTTCATGATCGACGTCGGTGCCCTGCACGCCCTTCGCGCTGTGGCAGCCCTCGGCACTCTTGCTCGGGCCGCCGACGAGCTCGGCTACACCTCCTCGGCGATCTCCCAGCAGATCAAACGACTGGAACGACAGGTCGGTACACCGGTGCTGGCACAGGCCGGTCGGGGAGTCGTGCTCACCCCCGCAGGTCGGGCGGTGGTCGAGTCCGCGGGAGAGGTGTTCGACGCTCTCGAACGGTGCGTCGAGGCGGCTCGATCCGCCGACGAGGGCGTCGCACGTGGGGGTCGTTCGGCTGGTCGGATTCTCGACCGCGGTGCGCGGCTTGCTGGCACCGTCGCTGATCGAGCTGAATCGACGGTGCCCCGATCTGACGGTGCACATCAGCGAGGAGGATCCGGACCGTGCACTGCACAGCGTGTACGCCGGGGCCGCAGATCTGGCGCTGGTGCACGACGCAGACGGAGTATCGGTGCCCGCTCCTCCCTCGGTTGTTCGGCGACCGATTCACACGGACTTCGGCGACGTGATCATGAAGCGAACTCACCCCCTCGCCCGACGCGAGACCGCGTTGACCCCTGCCGAACTCGCTCGGTACCCGTGGGTGACGAGCCGGCCGGGACGGTATGTCACCAGTGGTTTCGTCGGCTGTTCGCCGAGACGTCCGCCGAGGTCGACGTTCGCCATCTCGTGGACGACTTCTCCACGCAACTCACGCTGGTCGAAGCGGACGATGTGCTCGCTCTCGTGCCTCGCCTCGCGCGCCCGTTGCTCGGTCCCGGTCTCGTCGCGATTGCGCTCGAGCGTGCCCCCCACTCGTGAGGTGCAGGCCGCGTGGCGGCGCAGCGCCGACGCCAGCCCGGCAATTCATGCCGTGCTGGACGTCCTCGATGCGGCCTCTCGCTGAGTATTCAGAACCACCAGCTGTCCGGTTGCTCGCGTCATCGCCACGTACTTGTCGACGGCACCGGCGATTCCCGATCCGAACGAGTCCGGGTCGATCAGGACGACCAGGTCGAATTCGAGCCCCTTCGTCATCTGTGGTGTCAGCGAGCGGATGCGCTCCGAGGGCGGGAACGTCGGATTGCCTATCACACAACCGATTCCGTCGACGTTCGAGTCCAGCCATCGATCGAGGATCGATGGCAGATCTGCCGCGTCACCGTACTCGACGGGCACACCGGTGCTGCGGATGGAGACCGGAACATTGGCGTCCGGCAGCGCCGCGCGGATCACCGGCTCGGCCTCGGCCATGACTTCCTGCGGGGTGCGGTAGTTGACGCCGAGGGTCGCAATTCTCACCCGGTCGAGTCCGACCCGGCCGAGCCGTTCGCGCCAGGACTCGGCGAACCCCTGCCGCGCTTGCGCGCGGTCTCCGACGATGGTGATGCTGCCCGACGGGCACCGGCGCAGGACCATCTGCCACTGCGCATCGGTCAACTCCTGCGCCTCGTCGACGACGATGTGTGCGAACGGCCCCGCCAAGGGATCCGACGGGATCTCCTCGAAGCCTGCCGAATCGACGAGTGCATCGCGAATTCCGTCCTGCCGCAACTGTGCGGACATCATCTCGTCGTCGTCCGCGGCCATGAGTTCGTCGACGACGCGGTCCATTCGCACCCGCTCCGCAGCCGCGGCCACCTCGCGACGCCGGGTGCGGCGTGAATGCTCGGGATCTCCGAGCCGCATTCTTGCGGCGTCGAGCAGCGGCAGATCGGACACCGTCCACTGAGTCGGATCGGGTCGCTGAAGTGAACGAATCTCCTCGGAGCGGAGCCAGGGTGCGCACGAGCGGAGGTACGCCGGCACACTCCACAGGTCTGCGACGAGGTCGGCAGCATCGATGATCGTCCAGGATCGTTGCAGCTCCGTGCGTAGAGACTCGTTGATCTGCAGAGAGTTTCGTATGTCGGTCGGGGCCTCGTCGCCGTCGTAGCGGTCGGTCAGAATCGTCAGCAGCAGGTCCCAGATCTGTTCACGAGCCTCGTTGTGCGGAGTGGCGGGATCGGGTGCCCCGAACGCCTCGGCCCAGTCGGCCGGAGTCAACGTCAGATCGGCCCATTCGGTCTCCACGATCATGGTCCGAGTCGGCGGCTGCTCGTAGAACGCAACGGCCGCCTCTATCGCCACGTTCATGTTCGCGGCCGCTTTCAGCTGCGCCACAGCAGGATCGGTCTCCTCGATCACGTTCGTTCCTTCGGTGACGAGATCCCGGAGCGTGCAGGTCCGCACACCGTCCTCGCCCAGACTCGGTAGGACGTCGGAGACGTAGGCGAGGTACGGCTCGTGTGGGCCGACGAACAACACGCCGCCGCGGCTGTGTCCGAGACGCGACTCCGTGTACAGCAAATACGCGGTGCGATGCAGGGCGACCACGGTCTTCCCGGTTCCCGGACCACCGTCGACAACCAGCGCGCCGCGGGCGTCCGCTCGAATGATCGCGTCCTGATCCGCTTGAACGGTGCCCAGCACGTCACGCATTCGCGGTGAACGTGACGTACCCAGACTGGCGATGAAGGCAGACTGGACGTCCAGCGCAGCCTCGGTGATCGGTCCGGTCAGGTCGAACACCTCGTCCCAGTAGTCGGTGATGGTGCCGTTCGTCCACCGGTATCGACGACGACTTAGTAGCCCCATGGGATTGGCGTGAGTGGCACCGAAGAACGGTTCGGCCGCGGGGGAGCGCCAGTCCACGAGGAGTTGCTCGCCTGCGGTTCCCAGCAGTCCGAGTCGTCCGATGTACACCGGCTCGTCCGCGTCGGTGGTCATGACGCGACCCAGACACAGATCCACCCCGTAGCGACGGAGTGAACGGAGACGACCGCCCAAGCGATGGATCTCGAAGTCTCGTTCCATCACCTCTCGGCCCATTCGGCCCGACGACTTCTGCGCGGCCTCGAGCCGCGCCACCGTATCGAAACGAGACTTCTCGATACTCGAGTGAACCGCTGAAAAGTGTTGTTCGTCTTGGCCGATCAATGCCGAGTCGCGCTTGCGTGCGAGATTGTCGGGTAGGTCGAAAACACTGGGGTGCGGATGTTTCACAGGACTCCGATCGATTGCTACGTGGCTGCAGCGAGCATTCTGAGCCCTGCACGGGGTCTTGCCGCAAGCCCCAGGGTGCGCTATACATTGAAAGTGGGAAGAGGGAACCTCAGCTGTCCCAACCCTTATCGCACCGACGAAATCGGGCTGCACAATCGATGATCCGGCCTCGAATCAGGCCACCAGACCCCTGCCGCGGTGGAGTTCGAGTCGATAGATCACGCCGCCGAACAGGAGCCGTTGAACTGCCTCGTCGGCGAAGTAGCTGTCGATGTCTGTGGGCCGCAGTCTCGGATGGTCGTCGAGGTGTTGCCTGAGCACCAGCAGAACGGTGTCGACGGTGAGGACGAATCGCTCGCCGCCGAGGTCGGTGATCACTGCGCGGCCGACGCCGTCCCATTCGTCGACACGAGCCCAATGTCGAATTCCGCATCCCTCGATGGCCTCGATCAATAGGCGCTCTGCGAAGGGCAACAACGACATTCGATCGGCACGGGCAGCGCGTACCGACGCGAGAGCCTGACGGTAGGGGAGTCCGTGTGCTCGCGCATAGCTCCGCGCTGCGCGCTTGTCGGCGTGGTTCTTGGTCACGAGAGTTCCAATCCCTGTGTGCACCAGTCCCGCGCACTGCTGCACCGGTCGGAAGTCATGAACACGGCGTGCAACAAGAAACCAGCATCGTCGATCGCAGATCCGTGAAGGACCTTGCCCGTGGAACGCTGACGGAGGCGACGCGGGTGCCTGCTGCAGCTGGGGTGGCTATGCGAGTAGCTCTGGTTCGGCACGGTATCACGAACGTCGGGACGACCGGGGATTCATCGATCGCCGAGAAGCAGATCGGCGATGGTGCCGGCACCGACCGGCCGGCCCAAGAGATATCCCTGCGCGAAGTCGCAGCCGGTGGCGGCCAGTGCGTCGAGTTGCTCCTCGGTTTCGACTCCCTCACCGACGACGGTGACGTCGAATGCGCGTGCGAGCGCAACGATGGCCGAGACGATCGCGCGAGCCCGAGGTGCAGGCAGCCGGGCTATGTACGACTTGTCGATCTTGAAGCACTCGAATATCGGGTAGCGGTCGAGATACGACATGGAGCTGTGGCCTTTACCCATATCGTCGAGCAGGAGAGCGACACCCATGGCGTGCAGGGCAGAGACGGTGTCGGCGACCCGTTCGGTGTCCGCGACCCAAACGGTTTCGGTCACTTCGAGTCCGAGAGCGAAGGCAGGCAGTCCCGTCTCTGCCAGTACGGACGCGACCTCGGTGGGAAAGTCGGGATCGCGAAGTTGAAGCGCACTGACGTTGACGCGAACCACGATGTCGGAGAACGTTCGCCACCGCGCCGCGGCCGTGCATGCGGTACGCAGCGCCCATGCGCCCAATGGCGTTGCAAGGCCGGTTCTTTCGGCGACGCCGACGAACTCGCTCGGTTCGATGGGACCGAGCTCGCGGTGATTCCAGCGGGCGAGTGCCTCCACCGCAACGATTTTCCGTGTGGCGATGTCCACCAATGGTTGGTAGGCGAGAGTGAGTTCGTCGGCGCGCAGCGCCGCTCGCAGATCGATCGACAGTGACCTGATGCGATCCGCGTCGTAGAGATCGGTGGGATCGAAAACTGCATGACCACCGGTTCCGCTGTCCTTTGCGCGGTACATGGCCAGGTCGGCGCGATGGATCAGCTCGTGCCGGGTCGAATGAGGTTCGGACACTGCGATACCGATGCTGGCGCTCAAGGGGATGGGCACGTCCTCGGCGGAGAAGGGAACCGCGATGGAACTCGTGATGTGTCGTGCGAGTTCCTCGGCATGAGCAACGCTGTCCACGCCCTCGCAGACGATCAAGAATTCGTCTCCGCCCAGGCGCGCGATGGTGTCGGCGTCTCGGATTGCCGAGGCGAGCCGTTCGACGAACTTGACCAAGGCCCTGTCTCCGGCGTCGTGTCCCAGGCTGTCGTTGATGATCTTGAAGTCGTCTATGTCGAGCAGCAGCAGTGCTACGGTGCCGGACTGTTGTCTCGCGCGGTCCAGTGCCGAATCGATGACCTCGTATGCGAGGGTGCGGTTGGGCAGACCGGTCAGGGCGTCGTGCGTACTACGTCGTCGCAGTTGGAGTTCGAGGTCGATGCGTCGTATCGCTGCGGACACGATGCCGGCAACCGAACTGAGGAACGACACTTCTTCGTCGCGGTAGAGACGGGCCTCGACGCTGTGAATGGAGAGAACTCCCCATGCTTTTCCTGCGGCGGTGAAGATGGGAACTCCGACGCCGCTGCGGAGGCCGAGCGAGATCATCGTGTCGGTACGGAAACGCTTCTCGGCGTGACTGTCGTTGCACACGACGGGCTCCGAGAGCGTCAGTGCGAATCCCACCAACGAACCGTCCCCGGACGGAATGTCCTGGCGCATGCCGAGTGCACCGCTGGCCGCGTCCATGGTCAAGTACGGGTCGGTCGGGTGCTCGAGATGGGCGATGGCGGAGTTCCCCACGCCAATCAGGGTGGCGGCGGTGTCGGTTGCTGCAGTGAGCAATCTGGGTAGCTCGGCGATGACGGCGAATCGGCTCAGATCGGCGAGAGCTTCTGCTCCTGAGCATGACGACCGGCGATCACTGCATCGGCCGCCATTCTGGCACTGCGCTGCTCCACCGTGTGTCGGTGCCGAATGGTGGATACGACCACGTCGGGGCCGCCGTCCGCACGACTGATCACATAGGCAGACACCACCACCGGCATGCCGGTACCGGTCACGTGATGGCGCAGCTCGCAGTAGCCTCCCACTCGCCTTCGGAGACCAAACCGGCGGCGATGTCGTCGGTGAGATCGAGTCCGTCGGAGGTCAGCAGTTCCAACGCCGACAGTTGGCCGATATCGGCCACGTCCTCGAGCCCGATCAGCTCCGAACCCGCTGGATTGATGTACAGAATCTTCCCCGTGAAGTCGGACAGCGCAACGAAGTCCGGAGAACGTTCCAGGAAGGATCGAAGACTTACCGGATCGTCCGGGAGATCGAACATCGGCCCTCCGATCCGTTTCGCTCGGGATACGAGCGGCACCGGGCCCATGTTATTCGCCGTTCGCGGTCCATGTGCCCGAATAGTCCTCGCCGCGTATCAGCCTGTCCGCTGTTGTGCGTCGAGGGGATGTCGAGCGACGAAGAACGCCGCATTGCCCACCATCGTCACCTCGACCTGCTCGAATCTGTCGGGCGTCGGAACGGTCACCACACCACCGTCTGCCCCTCGACACGAACGCGACCGAAGAATCGATGGGTGATGTCGTCCCCGAAGTGGTTGTAGCTGTTCACAATTACGGCGATTTCATCGACGAGAGCGCTCAGCGCAGGGGAGTGGACGTCGATTCCGTCGTCGTGCTGCCAACCCCATGCGGTAGGGACGCCGCTGATCGTGACAACGATCTCGCAGTCGTGGCGAGCCTCCACCTCGTACTGTATGTCGGCGGGCGCGTCTGCAACCGGATCGACCGTCGCAAGGCCGTGGGGTTCGGCCGGGTCGGGGCGCGCGAGCAGAAGGTCGTAGCGAATCATCTCGGCGACGTCTTCGAGGCCCGCGTGTCGGCCCAGTCTGCCGTGGTTGGAACCGTATTGGCGGCTACTACCGGCGGTCGAACGCATCGAGCGGAACAGTCGATTCAGCATGCGCTGCGCCACATCTCGTTCCGAAATGCCCGTGCGGGGATGATCGATCAATGCCTGCAGCCTGGACATTCGGACGGCGGGATCGATGGGCACGGGGTCAGGATATCGCGTTGACCGGAGGGATCGACGGCCACGTCGAGCTGGTAATGCGCTTCATGCGAATTGGGGTAGCGACCCCGTCGAGCATTCGTGAGCGTTGCGGGGTGCGAGAGAGCAGTCCAAACTGGGACCTATCATGACGAACTACGATCTACGCGCGAAGCCACGGAAATTGCGACCGCGGCCAGCGGTCCCGCGCGAGGTGGCGGTCGAGCTGACGTCCAGTGGAGTTCCTGTTGCCGAGCGCGACTTCTTCATCGAAGAGTTCCGCGGGGTCACGATTGTGATCGCCCTTCCCGTGTTGAGCATCGCGGCGCTCGAGGCAGTGGAACGAACGGTCGGGGAGTTCGGAACTGGCGATACGCGGTTCATTTTCGTGGTTCCGGCCGACTACGTTCCGGAAGTCAGCGCTGCAGTCGGTGGTGTAGCCATGGCGAGTGCGACTGTCTGGAACGATGAGTCCGTCGCCCGTCTGTGGCTCGCAATCGCGGATTCGGAATACGTCGTGATCGGGGCGGAAGTAGCCGCTGTCGCGCGCACTGCAGGGGCAGTGTCTGCGAGCGTGCGGGCCTCGAAGATGGTCCTGACCGATCCGGGCGGGGGTTGGGGCGATCCTTCTCGTAGCTTCGCCGACATCGACCTGCACCGCGAGCGTCTGGTCGCACACCTGGCCGAACGGGGACTCGACGATTTCCCGCCCGCGGCCGAGGCGGCACTTGCCGGCGGTGCATACAGCGTGAACCTATGCCGTGCTGAGGATCTCGAATTCGAGCTGTTCACATTCGACGGCCGGGGGACCGTCCTCACCCAGGGGCGCTACCTCCACTTGGCCTCGCTGCAGGTCGACGACTTCCCTGCAATAGAGGCGTTGGTCGCACAGGGAGTGCGAGAAGGGGTTCTCAAGCAGCGCAGTCGGATTGAGATTGCCAGGATGGCGGTCGGAGGACTCGGTGCGCGGGTGCTGCGCACCGGGCACCTCGCCGGAATCGTCGGACTGGAGGTGGACCGTTACGCCGGAACAGGATTCGCCGAAGTGTCGGGTTTGATCACAGTCGCCGAGTTCTCCGGACTGGGAGCGGGTGGCTTGCTGATGGACGGATTGTTGGAGGTCTGCCGCACCAGGGGTATCGCGAATCTCTTCGCGGTCACCGTCAGTAGTGAAGCCGCGGAGTTCTTCATCAAACGTAGCTTTGTCGAGGTCGGTCATCAGGATGTCCCTGCTGCAAAATGGGAAGACTACGACGCTGATCGACTCGAGTCTGCTCGTTGTTTTCTACGATCTGTCTGAACAGATGTACAGCAGCGTCTGCGGTCCAGGCCTTCGTCGCCGCCGGAGTGAGTGAGGACCAAGAATCGGTCCGGACCTAGGAGCTGGTCCGGGACCGAATATCCGGGCACGGACACCAGAGTGGACCTGGTGTTGACACTCCCCTTGGGGGAGACATCACCGTGGGGTCATGACAACAGAATGGGATGGACTCCCGGACAACGTGAAGAAGTTCATGACCGCACTCGACGCCCGACAAGGCGCTCGAGCGCTCACTCTGTTCACCGCGGATGCCGTGGTGACCGACGAGGGCCACGATCACTCGGGCCGCGGCGAGATCGAGGCCTGGCTGACCGCCTCGGTCAGTGAGAGTGAGTACACTTACACAACAGAGTTCACCGGGGCGACCACGACCGGCACGACTGTCGACGTCGTGCAGCACCTGGAAGGCAACTTCCCCGGGGGAGTCGTCGACCTGCACTACCGCTTTACGCTTGACGGCGCGCTGATCCAGCGGCTGGTGATCGAGCCATGAGCAAGCGATGGTTCATCACCGGTGGCACACCGGGCGCTTCGGCATGGCCTACGCCGAGGTGGCGCTGGAGGCGGGAGACCGCGTGGTACTCACCGCCCGGCGTCCCCACTGAAACAAAACTCGATAGCGACCCGTCCGGAGCATCAGATTACCGATCCCACGGTGGTGACGGCCAGGTCGTTCTCAACGACCCGGCCGTCACCACGGGACAACAACACCTCCGCCTGGGGGATGAGATCCAGATCCGCTCCAGACACCTCGGGTTCTGGTTCAGGTCGGAGCCTCAGCGCCCTCTGGCATTGTTCCTACTTGGAGACGCTCGGACGGCGAGAGGTATTGCGCTGCAACTTTGTACAGTAGTTTTCTGGAAACTATGCATATCTGAACCGGCCGTCTTGCTTCACTGTCAGCGCGCGGTGACGCTGGCTGCTGACGTAGAGCAGTCGGGATCCGATACCTGACATAATGTTGATTATCGGCAAAAAGTGGCCGCAGGTCGGAGACCGAGTCGATGGTCCACACGACAGTCTCGTTCGCGTGGGCTGACACGTTCAGGGTTGGCCTGCGTCGACTGTCCATCGGCATGGCCGGTTTCTGGAACGCCGCACGGGCGCTCGTTGCTATCCGGCGGCTCTAGCTGCGAATGGATGGATTGCGTGGATCCAACGGAATCCGGGCCGCCCTTCGGGTCGCTTCCGTGTCGCCGTTCCATCACCGCAAAACGTCACAGTGACGATTCGGAGCGATGGAGTTCGAGCTACAGTTTGTTTCCGCGCGACATCACCGGCAATCGATTGATTGGCAAACAGTCATTGTGGTCGGTATCGGCCGATCGAGTAGTCGAATTGCCCGTTCCTGCTACGCTCCGGAGAATTGTTGCTCGGGGCAAATACCAGCCGAAGGTCACTCGATGTCCGCCGTTCGTCCGTTCATCTCGCCCGCGGGTCGATTTGTGTCGTCACAACCACACGAGGACACCACGGTGTCGGGACTATTGGATCTGGATGCGACTCGAACCCGCGTCATTCGCTTGCTCGTGGGCTTGGGGACGTTGTCGATCGGTCTCATCGGGTTGCTCAGCGCACCGTCCGAGGAGTACAGCGGCTGGCGAGTCCATGTGGTGGTCGCCATCAGTCTGACCGCCTTCCCGGTCGCGTTGCGTTGGTTCTTCGGGCGATGGCCCGGCCCGCGTCTGCTGATTGCGTTCATCGTGTATTCGGACGTATCGATCGCCGCCAGTCTGTTGATGAAGGACACGACATTGACAGCGATCGGCGGCACGGTTCTGTTTGCCGTCATCACCACTCTGGCCGTGGTGGCGGTGCCGCTACTCCCCTGTCTCGTGCACATGGCTTTCGCCACAGTCGTACTTGCGGTGGTGGCCGTACTCTCGGTGCACGCAGACGTCGCCAGCGGCTGGGTCGTCGCCGCACACAGTTTGACCATGCTGTTGATGTTCGCGTCTCCACTCATTCTGATGGTGTACGTGAGCGAGCTCCGATCTCGCGCACGGGAATCGTTGGTGGATCCGCTGACCGGTCTGCACAATCGTCGCGGGCTGTTCGCTGCGGTGACTGCTACCACGATGACAACGCCGGATGTCGAACCGAGGGTGATGTGCGCCGTCGCCGCCGATGTCGACGGCATGAAAGGCGTCAACGACAACTACGGACACCACACCGGCGACGCTGTCCTCGTCGATGTGGCCCAGCATCTGCGAGCACTGGCCGCCAACCGCTGGATCGTCGCACGACTGGGCGGTGACGAGTTCGCGTGCATCGCCGTCGGTCGGCCTGCCGACCTCGCTGCCCGAACGGCGGACCTCGTAGCGAGCCTGACGCAGGCCCGGATGTTGTCCGGACTCACCGTCAGCGTCGGGTCGGCAGCGGTACACCTCGATGCGGACAGTGATGTGCGGCAGTCTGCGCACGACGTACTGCGCATCGCGGACTCGGAGATGTATCGCGCGAAACGCAGTCGCTGGCCGGCGTGAGAGTGCAGGCTGAGCGAATCGCTCACCACCGCAACGTCATCGAGATTTCAGGTACCACCGTGGCAGTGCTACCCACAACGCGAGGAGAAGGGTCAGAGCGACCAGTGCAGCTACGATGCCGACCATTGGACCTACCACGAAGTCGAACGTGAGAGTGACGACTCCCACCAGTGCGATGCCGAGCATGACCAAGCCGGCGATGGCGAGTCGGTTGCCCACCCGTACGAGTACACCGACTTCTCTGTGACGGAACAGAATTCGGTGCATTCCTACAGGCGCGATCAGCAGTATGGTCGCGATGATCGAGCGCTCACAGTGATCAGATACACCGTGCGGCCGAACGCAGACAGATCGTCGAAGCGTTGCTGGAACGGCAGGGTCAGCAGAAATCCCGTCAGTAGCTGTACCCCGGTCTGTTCGACGCGCAGTTCCTGGAGCAGGCCGAGCCAGTTGCGGTCGAGTTGCTGAGTAGGCGTCTCTCCCCTGGCTTGCGCGTTCCACTCGGCGTTGGGTGGGTCAGGCGCGTCGGTCACGGACGCTCCTCGAGAGGTACCGGTCCTGTAGTCGGTCGAGGGAACTTCTCGGTTTCGGAGGGACCGAGGTCGGGGTCGAATTTTTCGCCCACGGGATCGGGGGACGTAGTGCCTACCTGATCCGCCAACTCCAATCCCGCACCTGCGTACACGTTGAACGCAATGTCCACACCGTGCTCCTTGGCCCACTGCACTTCGTCGTCGTAGCGAGCCACGGCGGCGACTGTTCCACTGAACCCGGATTCGCGCAGGCAGGCGAGTGCTGTGACGTTGGCACCGTGACGTGGCATCGCGAGCACGGCAATGCGGACCGACTCGGAATGGCGTAGTTGATGCCAGAAATCGAGATCGGTTGCGTCTCCTTCGATGACTCGCAGACCTTGATCGGCGAGGCGACGAATACGAGGCCCGTCGTAATCGACCCCCACCACATCGAGACGGTAGTGATCGGTGAGCCGCTGATAGGCCGCGAACCCGACACGACCCATTCCGATCACGACGACCTCGGCGTCGCCGGCATCCCCGGATCGTTCCTCGGGGTGCAGGCTCTGCTCGTCCTGCTCGGGCAGACGTGTCGCGATCTTCTCGACCATCAGGTGCCCACGGCCGTTCACCAGAGCCGACGCTACGAAACTCAACGCCACGGCGATCGACATCTCGACCAGCCATGCCGGTGCGAGCAGGCCGGTCGTCACTCCTACCGAAACGACGATCAGACCGAATTCGGAGTAGTTCATCAGGCTCAGTCCAGCCAGGAGGGCAGTCCGATATCGCAGCTTCATCATCGCGAACAGCGCCAGATACAGGACGGATTTGAGAGGCAGCAGAAGCACCATGAGCAGGGCGACACCGAGACTGGGTAGGTCCGGCAACCCGGACAGACCGATCGAGACGAAGAAGCCCACCAGGAGCAGTTCCTTGATGTGGAACAGCGATCGTGACAGTTCGGACGAGGCCGAATGCGACGCCAGCAACACGCCGATGACCAACGCGCCCAGGTCCCCCTTGAGTCCGAGGGCGGAGAACAGTGCGTAACCGGGGACCAGCGCCATCACGATGCCGAACAGTGACTGCATCTCACCGTGGCCCAGTCCGCTCCATATTCTTCGGAGGACGCGAGTAACGGGCCACAGCAGTACCAGCGTCAGCGCCCAGGGGCTGGGCAACGTGCCGCTGGTGACGGTCAGAAACACCACGGCAACGATGTCCTGCATCACCAGGACACCGATCGCCACGCGTCCGTAGAGGGCGTGCGACTCCCCTCGCTCTTCGAGGACCTTGACCACGAACACCGTGCTCGAGAACGACATCGCGAAGGCCAGCAACGCAATCGTCGTCAGGCTCTGGCCGGACAACATGGCCATACCAGCGACGGCGGCGAGCCATAGAACGGTGGTACCGACCGCGATGCTCACCACCAGATGCACCGAGGTCGTCAGCCACACCTCCCGGCGCAGCAGAATACGAACGTCGAGCTTGAGGCCGATGGCGAACAACAGCAGCGTCACGCCCAGATCGGCGATCAGCTCGAGCTGGGGCACCTCACCGACGTCGAGTGCATTGATGACGAATCCGGCAGCCAGAAACCCGACCAGGGGAGGTAGCCGTACCACCATGGCGAGCCCGCCCAAACCGAAGGCGATGAGAGGTAGATCGCGGCAATTGTCATGCACGGTCCCTTTGCTGGTGGGCTGCAACCGGATCTCCAACGGATCTTTCGGCATCGGCACATGCCGTCGGAGTGTCCCCAGTATCCCGGCATTCCGGATATTTCACAGCGGACGGCAACCTTCGAGAACGGCGATCGACGAAGTCGACTGGTGACTTCGTCGATCGCCGTGGGCACGATCGACTACCGCGGTCCTTCCGTGCGGAAGGCCTCAGAGCTCGAACTCGGCCGGATCGATTCCGACTGCGAAGCACGCATTGCGCACAGCAGCCTTCTCGTGATCGTCGAAATGGCCGTCGGCGCCGCCGATGATGATGCCGATCTGGATGACGGCTCGGGCCTGGTCGGGCTTCGACTTGAGCTTGCCGATCGTGGCTGTCGCCTCGACCTTCCCGAAGTCGAAGTCTCCTTGGAGCTTGTCGCAGTACCAGTCGAACTTCTGCCGAAGCTCGTCGGGCTCGAACACTCGCAGGGCTTCGTTGCCGGCGATCAAAGATGCCGTCTTCTGGCGCTCGGCAGGATCGATGGTGCCGTCCGCCGCCGCGATCAGGGCACACATTGCCATGCTGCCGTTGGCGAATTCCTTGTTCTTGAACTGGCTGGTCTTGGTCTGCAGCTGGCCGTTCAATTCCTGTGCCTTGGACTTGAGTTGATCCCAGAACGCCATGGAGCTCCTCACTAGGTCGTACCGCCCGCGCAGTCGCGCGGGCCTCGACCATTGTCCATGGAGTCGGTGAACGAGAAAGGAACCCCAGTTCAGCGCAGCCGTTCTGCGTCGTGCGCCTTGGTCAACAGTTCGACGCACAGCCGATGCAGTTCCGCGGCGTCGGCCCCTTCCGTCACCGCCGTACTGACATCCTCGGCGGCACACCGAACTTCGAACGCTCTGTCGGCCGCCGCCGACACCTCCTCCGCGGTCAGCACAACGGCGTCGTCGGGAATCGACGTCCCTTTCGTTGCGCTGCGCTGCTCGTAGGCGCGTTGACGGCACGATTGACGGCAGTACCGCCGCTTACGGCCGGTTCCGGTATCGGCGACCGGGCGCCCGCACCAGGCGCATGTCTGGTCGCGGCGGGTTCTGACGGACATGGTCGTTCAGCCTACTGCGGCCGCGAGGTAAGATCGCCCGATAAGCTGCGCCGATGGGATCGCACCGGGACTCATCGGCCCGGGAACGAACCGACGCGCGGCGACGTTGTAGATCAGTGGGTAGACGGTGTAGTTCGATGTCGACGGATGGCTTCGGCGCACGTACCTACTATCGATGGAGAGGACTTCACCATGGCAGATCGTGTACTTCGAGGTAGCCGGCTGGGAGCGGTCAGCTACGAGACCGACCGTGATCACGACCTGGCACCCCGCCGCGTTGCGCGCTACCGGTGCGACAACGGTGAGGAGTTCGACGTACCGTTCGCCGACGATGCCGAGATTCCCGGAACCTGGGCATGCCGCAACGGCTTGGAAGGGTCGCTGATCGAGGGCACTGCGCCGGAGGCCAAGAAGGTCAAGCCTCCCCGCACCCACTGGGACATGCTGCTCGAGCGTCGTTCGGTCGACGAGCTCGAAGAACTCCTCAAGGAGCGTTTGGACCTGCTGAAGGTGAAGCGCCGCGGCGCATGACAGTCGTCGCTCACTGCACCGCCTGATTGGAAACAATCCGGCGGTGCAGTTTTTTTATGCAATTCGAAACCCAATAGATGTTTTCCCGCGCTTTGTTGCATTCATTGTCGCCCGAACGCGGATTCCAATACGATCGAGTGGCGGCGTGACAGTCCGAGGTGCCATCATCGAGTATCGGTTGTCACACAGGTGGACGATTCGTGAACGGTCGCCGTAACAGTTGTCGGAGAATACCGATAAACAGCAGCACCGGAGTCGAAAAAATCAGGGGGCATTAACTCGTGAGCCAGGATTCTGATCAGCGCTCGACCGACGCTTTGCGCACGGCGGCCTCCGAAGCGGAATCGGAAGGTCATCGCGCAGTCGGCGAGCAGAAACTTGCGGAGTTGAGGCGCGAGTTGGACGGAATCGACGAAGTTCTGCGCGCTGCAATTCGAGACCGCATCGATGTGTGTGTACGTGTTGCACACGTAAAGCGTGAACACGCCATTCCGATGATGCAACCGGGCCGTGTCGGACTGGTGACCGAGCGTGCGAGAGAATTCGCGTCGGCCAATGGGTTGTCTCCCGATTTTCTCGAAGATCTGTACCGATCGATGATCGCAGAGGCATGTCGCGTCGAGGATTCGATCATCGATTCTCCGACGCCCGGGCCCGGCCTCGACAGTGAACGGTAGAAGCACCCGATGACGATCCATACGCTCCTGGTGGACAACTACGATTCGTTCACCTACAACCTCTACAGCCTTCTGGCGGAGGTGAACGGTCGACCGCCGACGGTGGTCAAGAACGACGTCGAGTGGACGTCGCTGGATTTCGACGTCTACGACAATGTCGTGATCTCGCCCGGCCCAGGGCGCCCGGATCTGGAGCAGGACTTCGGGATCAGTGCCCGGGTGATACTCGAGTCCGGTCTACCGATACTCGGTGTGTGCCTCGGGCATCAGGGTCTGTGCCATCTGTTCGGTGGCAGTGTGGATCTCGCGCCCGCACCGATGCACGGCAGGATCACCGACATCACTCACACCGGTGTGGATCTGTTCGCCGGGATCCCGTCGCCGTACTCGGTAGTGCGGTATCACTCACTCGTAGTGACACGCACCCCCGCCGACTTCGAGGAAGTTGCGTGGACGCCCGACGGACTGGTCATGGCCGTTCGGCATCGCAGCAAGCCGATGTGGGGAGTTCAGTTCCATCCCGAGTCGATCAGCACCGAATACGGCCGCGAACTGCTCGCCAATTTCCGCGATCTGACGCTGGCACAGTCGAGCGCATCGAGCGCGTCGCGTACTCAGGATTCGATGTTCACCATCGAAACACGTTCGCTCGACGAGGCTTTCGACTCCGAGCAGGTATTCGAAGCTCTCTTTGCGGATGGCTCGAAGAGTTTCTGGCTCGACGGCAGCGCGGCTCTCGAACCCGACTGCAGATTCACCGTCATGGGCGACTGCTCGGGTCCCCACGCGGAGTACGTGACCTATTCGGTTGCCGAGACCACGGTGACCGTGCAAGGTGCCGACGGTACGACCGAGCGCATTCACTCGACATTCTTCGACTACATCGACGACCGATTGCGAGAGCGGGCCACTCCCCCTCGGCACGACCTACCGTTCGCTTTCGGTCTCGGCTACGTGGGTTACCTGGGTTACGAACTCAAGGCCGACACCGGTGGGCAATTGGTTCATACCGCTGCGACTCCCGACGCGTCGATGGTCTTCGCAGATCGCGCGCTGGTGTTCGACCACGAGGCCGGCACCCTCTATCTGATGGGGTTGGCCACCACCCCCGGGGATCCTGTGTTGGCGCAGTGGTTCGACTCGGTCACCGACACCCTGCATGGCCTGTCCCGAAAGGTTGCCCCGAACGACCGTCCGGGTGTGCCTGCGTCCGGCACTCCCCTGCTCGGAGCCGATCGCTCGCTCGAGCCCCGTTTACGCCACGACCGTGCCCACTATCTCGATCTGATTTCCCAGTGCCTCGCCGAGATTCGCTCCGGTGAGACGTACGAGGTGTGTTTGACCAACACGGCGACCGTAGCCGGTTCCATCGACGCGACCGCCACCTACTCGTACATGCGCGAAATCAATCCAACTCCGTACAGTGCTCTGCTGAAGTTCCCGGAGCTGTCCGTGTTGAGTGCGTCTCCGGAACGCTTCCTGCGCATCGACGCCGACCGCATAGTCGAGTCCAAGCCGATCAAGGGAACGCGTCCCCGCGGGGCCACCGCGGAGGAAGACAACGCGCTCAAGGCCGATCTCGTCGCGAACGAGAAGGACAAGGCCGAGAACCTCATGATCGTGGACCTGGTGCGAAACGACCTCGCCCAGGTCTGCGTGCCGGGGTCGGTGCACGTGCCGAAGCTGTTCGATGTCGAAACCTACGCTCCCGTACACCAATTGGTCTCGACCGTTCGTGGTCGCCTGCGCGACGACGCGTCGGCGGCGGACTGTATCCGGGCTGCGTTTCCGGGTGGATCGATGACGGGAGCCCCGAAGATCCGCACGATGGCGATCATCGACAAGCTCGAAGACGGACCGCGGGGGGTGTATTCGGGTGCTATCGGCTACTTCTCGATCACCGGCACCGCAGACTTCTCGATCGTCATTCGCACGATCGTGGCCACCGAACACGAAGTGACCTACGGGGTGGGTGGCGCGATCGTGGCATTGTCGGATCCCGACGAAGAGTTCGAGGAGACGATGGTCAAGGCTGTGTCGATGCGCCGAGCGCTGACCGGTCGAACAACGAACAGCGGGTAGAGCGCACGCGCTCCACCCGCTGTTCGTTGTTCGTCGGCTCGAGGCCGTCCTGCCCTACGGAGTGGTGAAGTACTCGAACACGGCAGGCTGAGCCTGCGGGTTTCCGTTGGCAGTGCCGATGACCGCGCCGGCGACCGTACCGATGACGGTTCCGATGATGCACCCGGAGATGAAGTTCGGGAAGATCGACACACAGCCGATGGCGAAACCGAGGCCTGCGCCGATCGCCGTGCTGACACCGCCGCCGTTGTTCCAGCCGATCGCGAGCTGGTTGACCATGTTGTCGAATGCCTGCTGCTTGGTCCGCGGACCTGCGACCTCGGCGACGGGAACCGTCTGCGGAGTCAAAGTCAGTTCGCGACCCTCGGCACCGATCAGCGGTGCGATCGAGTAGACGGTGCCGTTGATGGTGTATTCCAGCGGAACAGATGCAAGCGTGGTGCCTGCCTGGTCGATGACGGACACGGTCTCGCTCGTGGCGTCGACCCGGAACAGTCCGGCATCGAGGATGGTGGTGACCGTTCCGTCGGGGTTGACCGACGTCTCGTAGTTCACCGGGTCCGACGACGGGTCTGCTACAGCATGGCCCGCTCCGGTGGCCACCGCAGCGGTCAACGCCACCGCGACCGTTGCTGTTCTGATCAGTTTCACTTCTGTCCCCTGGTGGTAGTGATTCGTATTCGATCGCATTCGTGTCGAATGCCGATGGTATTCGTAGATGTGCCCTTCGATGTGAAGAACACACCAATTGTTATTCAGGTGTATTACCGAGATGAGAATCGACGACCGGCCCGATCACCGAGGCAGCGTCTGCATTGGTCATCTCGTTGTGGAAAACGTCGACATCGTGGATGACGATATCTCCTGTCACATACGGCCGCCATTCTTGCGGGGATCGAACAATTCCATCGCTCGCACCCTTCGTTGCGGAGAAGAACAAAACATCTCCGTCGAACACGTCAGGGACGAACTCGGCCATTATTCGAGTCGAGTTCTCGAATCCCGCATTGATACGCCGGAGATGATCGGCGGAAACGCCGGTCGTCTGCCCCAACGACTCGTCGAGCAGTTCGACGCCCCGCTCGTAGGTCAACGGCTCGGTCGACGGCTGAGCCGTCAGGTCGAGCCCCAATCCCGCGAGCAGATTCTCGACACTCAACGCTCCCCCGGCCGGTTCGCCGTCGTGGCCGTCGACGTAGCTGTCCAACAGCGCGAGAGTCTGAACATCGCTGCCGCTGCTGCGTAGTTCCACCGCTATCGCATGAGCGAGCGAGCCGCCGAGTGACCAGCCGAGAAGGTGGTAGGGACCCACCGGCTGGACGGCACGAATCTCGTCGGCGTAGCGGTGAGCGAGATCGCGAATGGATCCGAAGCTCGACCCTTCCACGATGCTCGGCAGCTGCAGACCGTAAACAGGCCGGTCGTCACTCAGGTGTGAGACGAGACCGGCGTATCCCCACGACAAGCCGATTCCCGGGTGGACGCAGAACAACGGGGCCTTGGACCCGCTGCCGCGCAGCGGAATCACCACACCGAACACCGAATCGAGATCCGCGCCGCCGGTGTCGGCATCCGCTGCGACCCGTGCGGCCAAACCTGCCGGAGTCGGATCGACGAACAGCGCTTGTAGCGGGACCCGAACTCCGATGGCGTTCTCGATGGCGGGCACGATCTTCGTGGCCACCAGCGACGTTCCGCCCAACTCGAAGAAGTTGTCGTCCATGCCGACTCGATCGACCCCGAGAACCTGTGCGAACGCATCGGCGATCGCCGCTTCCACATCGGTGGTCGGTGCCCGGTACGGAGTTGTCGACGTCGTCAGTTCCGGAACCGGCAGTGCTCGCCGGTCGAGCTTGCCCACCGGAGTGAGCGGAATGTCGTCGAGCTCGATGATCGCCGACGGAACCATATGCCGTGGAAGCAGTTTGGCGACGCGATCGCGAAGAGCCTCGGTGTCGATAGTTTCGCCATCGGCCGCAAGGACGTAGGAGACGAGGACGGTGTCACCGGACGCTGCCGTGTGGCCGATCGTGGCGGCGAACCCGACCTGGTCGTGCTCGGTGAGGGCGGAGTCGATCTCACCGAGTTCGATCCGGAAACCGCGCACCTTGACCTGGAAGTCACTGCGTCCGACGAACTCGACGGCCCCTGCACTTCCCCAGCGCACGACGTCGCCGGTTCGATACATCCGATCGCCCGGAGTGCCGAAGGGATCGGCGACGAAGCGCTCGGATGTCAGCCCGAAACGACCGAGGTATCCGCGGGCAGTACCGGGACCGGCGATGTAGAGCTCGCCGGACACTCCGGCCGGGACCGGCCGCAGTCGTGCGTCGAGCACCAGGAACCGGAATCCGGTTCCAGGCCTGCCGACGTCCACTGTGCCACCGGGCACCAACGGTCCACCGACACTTGCCTGAATGGTGGTCTCGGTCGGACCGTAGCCGTTGAACATCTTGCGGCCCGGTGCCCATTTCGCCACCAACTCAGGAGTACAGGCCTCACCTCCGACGGCAAGGACCCGAACGCTGCCCAGACGTGTCTCGTCGATCGACGACAGCGCCGCGGGCGTCAGGAACGCATGCGTGACGTGCTCGGATTCGAGCAGGTCGGCCAAGTCGCCGCCGCCGAAGACTCCCGGCGGCACGATCACGACGGTGGCACCGACTCCGAACGCCATCGTCAGCTCGTAGATCGATGCGTCGAAACTCGGCGACGCGATGTGCGAAACACGCGAATCCCGTGTGGGGCGGAACCGCTCGAGCACCTCGGCCTGGAGGTTGGCCAAGCCACGGTGCCGCACTGCAACGCCCTTCGGGCGACCGGTCGAACCCGAGGTGTAGATCAGGTAGGCGGGGTGGTCGATGTGCAGGGTCGCCGTGCGCTCGACGTCGGTCACCGCGTCTGCCGGGTAGCGAGACAACTCCGCGGACGTTTCCGGATCGTCCAGAACCAGCCACGGGACGGTGTCCGGCAGCGATTGCATGCTGTCGATGTCGGTCAGACCCATTGCGGCATGGGAATCCTCGAGCATGTGCGCGATTCGGTCCGCCGGGTAGTTCGGATCGACGGGCAGGAATGCGGCACCGGTCTTGGCCACAGCCCACACCGACAGCACCGACTCGATCGATCGAGGCAGCGCCAACGCGACGAACGTCTCGGGACCGACGCCGTAATCGATCAGCATCCGAGCGATCCGGTTGGACCAGCTGTCGAGGTCGGCGTAGGAAAGGCTGATGCCTCGGTAGGTGACGGCGACTGCGTACGGGTCGAGCGCGACCGCCGCCGCGAGCAACTCCGGCCACGTCCGGACTGCCGCGTCCGCATTACCTCGCGCCGGCACCAACGTGCGCTGCTCGTCGGTGCCCAGAATTTCGATGTCTCCGACCACCGTGTGCCGGTTGCGTCCGACGGCATCGAGAACGCGAATCAGTCGCGCCGCGACGGCCTCGACGCTGGCCGCGTCGAACAGCGATGTGGCGTAGTCGAATGCGGCCTCGAAGCCGGACGGACGCCCCGCCTCGTCGAAGGTCTCGGACAGCAGCAACTGCAGATCCTGCTTGGCTACCGGAACGTCGAAGTCGAAGCCTTCGACGCGGAGGTCCGGAAGCTCGAGCGAGGCCCTCTCGTTGTTCTGGAACGACAGCGCGACCTGTGACAGCGGAGCGTATGCCGTCGAACGAGTGGGATTGAGAACCTCGACGATTCTCTCGAAGGGCATTTCGGTGTGACCGAACGCGTCGAGATCGTGTGCCTTGACCTGGTTCAGCAGATCGTCGAACGTCGCGGATTCGTCCACCCGGCTGCGCAGCACGAGCGTGTTGACGAACATACCCACGAGGTCGTCGAGCGCCGCGTCACCGCGCCCGGCCACAGGGTGGTGATCGCGATGTCGTCGGTGCCGCTCAAACGAGCCAGCACGACCGCGAACGCGGCGTGCAGAACCATGAACATGCTGACGTTCTTCTCGCGTGTGATATCGCCGAGCGCCCGATGAATGTCGGCATCGACCGTGAAGCGAACTCGGCCACCGCGGAAGTCCTGAGTGGTCGGCCTCGGTCGGTCCGTCGGCAACGGCAGCAGATCGGGAAGACCCGCGAGCGCGGTGGACCAGTGCTCGAGCTGAGCCGCTGCCACGCTCGACGGGTCCTGCTCGTCTCCCAGCAGCGAACGCTGCCAGATCGTGTAGTCGGCGTACTGGACGGGAAGCGGCTGCCAATTCGGTTCCTGGCCTGCACTGCGCGCCGAGTACGCGAGCACGACGTCGCGAGCGAGAGGTGCCATCGACGCGCCGTCGGCGGCGATGTGGTGCACCACCATGGCGAGTACGAAGACGTGATCCTCGGACGCGTCGACGCCGGCGTCGAGCACCTCGAACAGCTCGACGTGCACCGGGATTTCGGTTTTCACGTCGAATCCTCGACCGGCCAACAGAGCCACTCGATCGGTCAGAACAGCAGCATCGATCCGTTCGGATTCGACCGCAGGCGCGACCTCGGCAGCCGGGTGCACGAGCTGCACCGGGAACTCCGGACCGTCGGGGAAGGTCGTGCGTAGAGACTCGTGGCGCCCCAGAACATCGACCACCGCGTCGGCCAGCGCAGCGGTGTCGAGCCGTCCGGTCAGTTTGACGACCAACGGCACGTTGTACGCCGCCGACGAGGTGTCGAACTGGTTGATGAACCACATCCGCTGCTGAGCGAGCGAGAGCGGAATGTGCTCCGGACGCGCCGCGGCAACGAGAGCCGGCCGCTGCGCGCTCGTGTCGGCAGTTCCGACTGCGCTCGCCAGTCCCGACACCGTCGGGGTCTCGAAGATGGTGCGGACACCGATCGAGGTACCGAACTCGGCGTTGACGCGAGCGATCACCCGCGTTGCGCTGAGCGAGTCGCCACCGAGCTCGAAGAAGCCATCGTCCGCACCGACTCGATCCACCTCGAGGATCTCGGCGAAGACCGCCGCGACCGTCAGCTCGGCAGGCGAGCCCGGCTCGCGGTAGGACGTCGCCGAGCCGAACTCCGGTACCGGAAGTGCGGCGCGGTCGAGCTTGCCCACCGGAGTGAGCGGTATCGACTCGAGCACGACGATGGCACTGGGCACCATGTGCGACGGCAACGCGTCGGCGAGATGATCGCGCAGAACCGCCGTGTCGAAGGTATCGACCGTCTCTGCCGGGTTGTCCCCCGTCAGGCGCACGTACGCCACGAGAACAGTGGCACCGGTCGGCCCGGGAGTTCCGAATGTTGCCGCGAAGTCGACCGACGGATGTGTGGAGAGCGCGGCGTCGATCTCACCGAGTTCGATGCGGAAGCCGCGGACCTTGACCTGGGAGTCGCTGCGACCGACGTACTCGATGGTCAGATCCGGCGACCAGCGCACCACATCTCCGGTGCGGTACATGCGGGCACCGGGAGCGCCGAACGGATCGGCGACGAATCGTTCGGCCGTCAGTCCCATCCGATCGTGGTAACCGCGGGCCAACCCGACGCCTGCGAGATACAGCTCACCCGCCACCCCGACGGGAACCGGCTGCAGTCGCGAGTCGAGGACCACCTCGTACACACCTCGCACCGGTCCGCCGATCGACACCGGCTCGCCGGCGACCATCGGTGCACTGATGTTGGACATGATCGTGGCCTCGGTCGGTCCGTACCCGTTGAACAGGTTGCGGCCCGGAGCCCACTTGGTGACCAACTCGGCCGGGACGGCCTCGCCGCCGACGACGACGTCCGCGAACGTGTCGAGCCCGGCAGGATCGACCGAGGCCAGGGCGGACGGGGTGATGAAGCCGTGCGTGACCGATTCCTCGGCCAGCAGCGTAGCCAGCTCGGCTCCGCCGTACACCGTGGGCGGAACGATCACCATCGTGGCTCCGACGCCGAACGCGAGCAGGTACTCGAGCACGGACGCGTCGAAACTGGGCGACGAAACATGAAGTGTGCGTGAGTCCTTCGTGACCCCATAGCGCTCGCGCTGCTCGGTCGCGAAGTTGTCGAGGCCGGAGTGGGTAACCACGACCCCCTTCGGAACACCCGTCGAACCCGACGTGTAGATCGTGTACGCGGCACTCGAGAGGGTGACGCGACCATGGCGTTCGTAGTCGGCGATGGGCTCGTCGCTCACCGCGTTCGGACCGTCGGTGGCGAGGTCGTCCAGGACGATCCACGGCACGGTCGACGGCAGATCGTCGAGGTGGGTGCGGGTGGTGACACCGAATGTTGCGCCGGAGTCGGCCAGCATGTGCTCGATGCGATCGGCCGGGTAGTTCGGATCGACCGGTACGAACGCGGCGCCGGACTTGGCGACGGCCCAGACGGTCAGCACCGACTCGATGGATCGTGCGATCCCGAGAGCGACGAACGTCTCGGTGCGCACACCGTGACCGAGCAGAATGCGCGCGAGCCGGTTCGACTGTCGATCCAGCTCGCGGTACGTCAACTCGCCGTCGACGCTGCGCACCGCGATGGCATCCGGGTCGACGGCGGCTGCGTCGGAGAAGATCTCCGGCAGCAACCGAGTCGAGCGGCCTTCGAGTCCGAATACCGGAGCCAGCGAACCGAATTCGGCATCGGCGAGCAGGCTGAGTCGAGCCAGCGGCTGCTGCTCGTCGGTCAGCACCGCATCGAGTACCCGCTCGACTCGATCGACGATCGCGTGTACGTCCTCGAGCTCGAACAGTTCGGGCAGGTACTTGGCCTTGAGGTTCAAGCGCTCGTCGACCGACGACACCAGAGTGAGCGGGTAGTGCGCGGCGTCGGTTCCGAGGATGTCCGTCACCTGCATTCCTGCGAAATCCGTTGCCGCAGAGGCTCCGGCGCGATCGACCGGGTACGACTCGAACACCGTGAGCGTGTCGAAGGCGACGCCGGCACCGGCTGCGCGCTGGATGTCGGTCAGACCGAGGTAGTGGTGGTCGAGCAGCGCTGCCTGTTCGGCCTGCACGCGATCGACCAGAGCGCCCAGAGTCTCGGTCCGATCGAGCGTGACCCTGACGGGCAACGTGTTGATGAAGAGCCCGATCATGCCTTCGATGCCAGGAACCTCAGGCGGCCGACCCGACACGGTGGCACCGAAGACGACGTCTTCGCGTCCGGTCAGAGTGGCGAGCACGATGCCCCACGCGGTCTGAACGAGGGTGTTCAGAGTGGAACCGCGGCGCGCCGCGAAATCGCGCAGTGCCGCTGTGGTCTCGATCGACAGCGACCGCTCTGTCTCGCTCGAGACGGTGGACAACTGTCGACCCCGATCACCGGTGACCAGCAGTGTCGGCTCCTCGACACCCGCCATCGCGCTGACCCACTGCGCAGTGGAGATGGCGACGTCGCGTTGCCGCATCCACGCGAGGTAGTCCCGGTACGCGGGCACCCGCGGCAGCATCGAATCGTCGGACTCGGTGACGTAGAGCGTGATCAGTTCCTTGACGACCAGCGGCGTCGACCAGCCGTCGAGCAGGATGTGGTGATTGGTCAGCAGCAGTCGCCAGTGATCGTCGGCGAGGGTGATCAGCGTGAACCGAAGCAGCGGCGCAGAGTCCATCTCGAACCGCACACCGCGGTCGGCTGCGAGGACCTCTTCCAAGGCCGCATCGACATCGGATTCGCCGCGCAGATCGACCTCGGACCAGGGAACCGTCACCGAACTCTGCACGATCTGCAGAGATTCGCCGGTGCTGTTGTGCACGAACGCTGCTCGCAAGTTCGGATGGCGAGAGACGAGCTTGTTCACAGCGGAGTGCATCCGCTCGGCATCGACGACGCCGCGCAGCTCGAGACCGAGCTGCACCATGTAGGCGTCGACGCCTGCACTGTCGCTGCCGACCTCGCCGGCGAGGCGCGCGTGGAAGAGCAACCCGGCCTGCAGGGGCGACATCGACCACACGTCGTCGAGGTCGGGGAACTGCTTCTCGAGCACCTCGATGGAGCGCTGATCTATGTCGACCAGTTCCAGGTCGGACGGGGAGAAGCCGCCGGCACCCTCGGTCGAGGCGTGCTCAGTGATCGCTGTCAGTGCCTGCGTCCACAGTTCGATCAACCGATCGACCTCGTCGGCATCGAGGATGCCTGCCGGGAACGCGAAGGTGGCGTCGAGCTGCGGACCGTCGGGTGTCGACGTGGTGACGGCGTTGATGTCCAGCGCAGCCGGCACGGGCATGTCCGGATTCTGCGCGTCGCCCAGTTCGGCATCGGCCACCGGAATCCAGCCCACGTCGGCCATGCCTTCGGTGGTTCCGGTCGAGAATCGCCCGAGGTAGTTGAAGCTGACCTGCGGCGCGGCGAAGTCGGACAGCGCTGCGGTTCCAGCGGAATCGAGGTACCGCAACATGCCGTAGCCGATTCCGTGATCCGGGATCTCGAGCAGCTGTTCCTTGACCGCCTTGATCAGTGCACCGGCGGAGTCTCCACCCGACAACGCGTCGGCGATGTCCACCGAACCGAGGTCGAGTCGCACCGGGAAGATCGTGGTGAACCAGCCGACGGTTCTGCCGAGATCGGCTCCGGGAACCACGGCGTCTTCACGGCCATGGCCTTCCAGCGTGATCAGCGCGCTGCGGACAGCGGCTCCCCGTTCGCGACGCCACGCGGTCAGTGCCAATGCCAACCCGGCCAGGAGGCCGTCGTTGACGCTGCCACGGAAGACGTTCGGCACCGTGGTCAGCAGGCGCTCGGTCACCTCGACGGGCAGTGATGTGCGGATGCGCTGCACGGTGGCGTCGACGTCGATGCTCTTGTCCAGTGGTCGCGAACCGATCGTCGGATCGGCACCGCTGAGAATCCGCTGCCACAGCTCGACCTCGTCGGCGCGGCTCGCGGTGACCTCGGTCAATCCGGTGGACCACCGCCGCATCGATGTGCCGATCGGTGCGAGCGCAGGCTCGTCGCCCGCGATGATCTGGCTCCATGCCGTCGCGAGATCCGGGACGAGGATGCGCCACGAAACGCCGTCGATCACGAGGTGATGCGCGACGACGAGCAGTCGGCCGGACCCGTTCGGGCCCTGGAACCACACCATCTGCACCATGACCCCGTCGGCTGGGACCAGTCGATCTGCTGCGGCGTCGAGTTCTGTTGCGGCGCAGGAGGAGAACTCGGCTCCCTCCACGGAATCGACCGCGACCGCGTGGATGACCGACGCTGCGGACACGGTGCCGATCGGCGATACTTCCTCGTGCCAGATGCCGTCGGCATCCTGGAACAGCCTCGACCGGAGCATGTCGTGACGATCGAGCGCGGACTGGACGGTGCGCTCGAGCGTCTCGCTCTCGATGCTGACCGGAAGCTGAAGCAGGGCAGTCTGGGTGTAGCGACCGAAGTCGGTGCTGCGGTCCAACATCCAGCGAACGACGGGTGTCAGAGGCAGCGAGCCGACTCCCCCCACCGTCGAGTTCATCCAGTACGACGGCGTCGCCCCCGAGAACGACGACCTCGGCCAACGCCGCGACGGTCTTGCGCTCGAAGATGTCGCGCGGAGCCAGGACCAGACCGGCGGCTTGGCACGTGAGACCAGCTGGATGGACATGATGCTGTCGCCGCCGAGTGCGAAGAACGAGTCGTCGACGCCGACGGTGTCGAGGCCGAGGACGTCGGCGAACAATCCGGCGAGGATCGACTCGACTTCGGTTGCCGGCAAACGGCTTTCGGTCACGTTGGCGGAGAAGTCCGGAGCCGGCAGTGCTCGGCGATCGAGCTTTCCGTTGGCGGTGAGCGGTAGCTCTTCCAGCACGATCAGCGCAGCCGGAACCATGTAGGACGTCAGCGAGTGTCCGACGAATTCGAGAACGGCGGAGTGGTCGAGGGTTCGACCCGCCTCGGCGACGACGTATCCGATCAGTCGATCACCTGACCCGTCGTCGCGGACCGAGACCACAGAAGCGGCGACACCGTCGTATGCCAGCAGAGCACTTTCGATCTCGCCGAGCTCGATGCGGAAACCGTGCAACTGCACCTGCATGTCGCTGCGGCCCAGGTATTCCAGTGCCCCGTCACGATTCCACCGCGCGGTGTCACCGGTGCGGTACATCCGGGCACCGGACTCGCCGGCCGGATCGGCGACGAATCGGGTGGCCGACAACCCGGCCCGGCCGAGGTAGCCGCGAGAGAGCTGTGCCCCCGAGACGTACATTTCACCGGTCACACCCGGCGGAACCGGATTGAGACGGGTGTCGAGAACAGCGACGTGCAGCGCCGGAATCGCCTGGCCGATGACGCTGGCCGAGGCCGAGGCGGCGAACTGTTCGGTCAGGGCCAGGTGGCTCACGTGGACGGTCGTCTCGGTGATGCCGTACATGTTGACCAGGGTCGGCGCAGCTTCGTCGTGTCGGGCGTACCAGCGAGCCAACTGACCGAGATCGAGTGCCTCGCCGCCGAAGATCACGTAGCGCAGCGAGAGATCGGCGTCCGCGGTTCCGGCGAGGTTTCCGGTGGCCACTCGATCCGCTTCCGCGAACTGGTAGAACGCCGTCGGTGTCTGGTTGAGCACCGTGACCTTCTCGCGTACCAGCAACTCGCGGAACAGCTCCGGCGAGCGTGCGGTGTAGTAGTCGACGACGACGAGCGTTCCGCCGTGCAGCAGCGGTCCCCACAGCTCCCATACCGAGAAGTCGAACGCATACGAGTGGAACATCGTCCAGACGTCGCGATCGTCGAAATCGAAGAGATCAGCGGTGTTCGCGAACAGCGTCGCCACGTTGCGGTGCGCGATCTGCACGCCCTTGGGGCGACCGGTACTGCCCGAGGTGTAGATGACATACGCGATCGAATCGGCACTGGTGCCACCCGAGCGGTCCGCATCGGTCAGCGGGGCACCGGACATGGCGTCCAGTTCGGCCATCAGCTCGGGCGAATCGATCTCGAGGACATCGAGATCCGAGGCCGGCACTGCCGCACTGTCGGCGACCGTGGAGATCACACAGATGGGTGAAGCGTCCTCGAGCATGAACGCCAGCCGATCCGCTGGGTAGGACACGTCGATCGGAAGGTAGCCGCCACCGGACTTGATCACCGCGAGCAGCGCGACGATCAGCTCCTCGTTGCGCGGCATCGCGACCGCCACGAGCGATTCCGAAGTCACACCGCGCCGGACGAGCAGTCGTGCGAGTCGGCTCGACCGGTCGTCCAACTCGGCGTAGGTCAGCGAGTGATCGCCGAAGACGACTGCACGCGAGTCGGGGAATCGCGCTGCAGCGGTGGCGAATCGATCGGCCAACGTCGCGTCGGATGCCTCGAGGCCCGCGTGGTTCCACTCACCCGTCATGGCGTCGAGCTCGCCCGGGAGCAGGAGGTCGATATCGCCGACGGCGCGCTCGGGAGCGATTGTCACGGCGGAGAGCACAGCGCCGAATCGTGCCGAGAACTCCTCGACGGACGATTCCTCGAACAGATCTGTCGCGTAGGTGATCGCGGCGGTCATCCCGGCAGGCGCACCGGATTCGTCGAACTGTTCGGCGACGGTCAGCTGCAGATCGAATTTCGCGACGTGCGCGTCGATGTCGACGGCCTCGACCGTGAGCTCCGGCAGTTCGAGTGCGGCCGACGTGTTGTTCTGGAATTCGACGAGCACCTGGAACAGCGGCGAACGATCGGTCGAACGTGCGGGGTCGAGAACGTCGACGAGTCGCTCGAACGGAACATCGGTATTCTCGAACGCAGCCAGATCGGCTGTGCGCGTGGCCTGGAGCAGATCGGTGAACGAGAGCCCCGGTGCCACCTGCGTGCGCAGAACCAGGGTGCCGACGAACATGCCGATCAGGTCGTCGAGTGCGGCGTCGCCTCGACCGGCGATCGGCGTTCCCACAGCGATGTCCTCGGTGCCGCTGATGCGTGCCATCAAAATCGACCATGCCGCGTGCACGGCCATGAAGACGGTCGCCTCGTTGGCGCGTGCGATCTCGACCAGTCCGGCATGGGTTGCTCGGTCGATCTCGAATCGAACGCTGTTCCCGCGCATGGACTGCCGAGTGGGCCGCGGGTGATCGAGCGGCAACGGCAGCACGTCGGAAGATCCGCCAGGGTGGTCTTCCAGAAGTCCAACTGCTGCGCGGCAAGGGACGCGGGATCGGACTCGTCGCCGAGGACGGTGCGTTGCCAGATCGCGAAGTCCGCGTACTGAACGTCGAGCGGTGTCCACATCGGAGCGCCGGTGGCTACGCGAGAACCGTAGGCGACCATGACATCGCGCGCCAAGGGTGCCATGGACGCGCCGTCAGCGGCGATGTGGTGCACGACGATCGAGAGCACGAACTCGTCCGGTGCCACCCGGTACAGGACCGCGCGGAACGGCAGATCGGTCGAGACGTCGAATCCTGTTGCGGCAGCGGCCGAGATGGCCGCAACGACCTCGGTGGCATCCAGATCGACGACAGCGAGTTCGGTTCTCACCGTCTGCGCGTCGAGGATCTTCTGCTCGGGGCGCTCCCTGTGGGTGGGGAACACCGTGCGCAGCGACTCGTGACGTTCGAGGACGTCCCCGACTGACGCACTCATCGCGGCGATGTCGAGTCGACCCGTGAGCCTTACCGCTAGCGGGATGTTGTAGGCCGCAGAATCGACGTCGAACTGATTGATGAACCACATCCGTTGCTGCGCCAGCGACAACGGGATCGAATCCGGTCGCGGCTTCGCCACGAGTGCGGGACGGCGCAGGGTGCCGGCCGGATTGCTGTGCACCCGCACCGCAAGTGACTCGACGGTGGGTGCCTCGAACAATGCGCGCACGCTGATCGTGGTGTCCAGGGCAGAATTGACTCGCGCAGTGAGTCTGGTGGCACTGAGCGAGTCCCCACCCAGGTCGAAGAAGCTCGAATCGATTCCGACGCCGTCGATCCCCAGTACCTCGCCGAAGATGTCGGCAATGACCTGCTCGGTGTCGTTGCGCGGTGCACGCGAGTCGCCCCCGAGATGAAGATCGGGCGCAGGCAGGGCGTTGCGGTCCAGCTTGCCGGCCGGTGTCAACGGAATCGACTCGAGCGCGACGAAGGCCGTCGGGATCATATGTGTCGGTAGCGAATTCGACACATGAGTGCGCAGAGCTGCCGCATCGACCTGCTCGCCGGACCTCGGCAGAACGTAGGCGACCAGAATCGTGTTGCCTGTCGGGCCGTCGACACCCACAGTGGTCGCGAACTCGACCGTCGGATCGTCGGTCAGGACAGCGTCGATCTCGCCCAGTTCGATGCGGAAACCACGCACCTTGACCTGGAAGTCGCTGCGCCCGACGTATTCGAGCGTTCCCGACTCGGTCCACCGCACCACATCGCCGGTGCGGTACATCCTGGCACCGTTCTCTCCGAACGGATTCGCGACGAAACGGTCTGCGGTCAGACCGGATCGGTCATGGTAGCCACGTGCCAGTGCCGGCCCGGCGAGATAGAGCTCACCTACAACCCCGACCGGGACGGGATGCAGCCGCGCGTCGAGAACGACCTCGCTGAAACCGATTGTCGGAGCACCGATGTCGATGGCGGAGTCGACGTGCAGTCGATCGCTGATGGACGAGAAGATCGTCGCCTCGGTCGGACCGTACGCGTTGAACATTCGACGACCCGGTGCCCAGCGGGCCACGAGCTCGGGCGGACACACATCGCCACCGGTGCGACCACGGCCAACTCGGTCAGGCCGTCCGGATCCACCGATGCCAGTGCGGCGGGCGTGACGAACGCATGCGTGACGCGCTGTGCTGCGAGCAGTTCGGCCAACTCGATGCCGCCGTAGACCGAAGTCGGCGCGATGACCATGGTCGCGGCACCCGAGAACACCATGAGCAGTTCGAGGATCGAGGCGTCGAAGCTCGGGGACGCGAACGCGAGAACCCTGGCGTTCGGGGTCACCTCGAAACGAGTCCGCTCCTCCTCGGCCAGATTCGCCAGCCCGCGGTGGGTGACGGTGACGCCCTTGGGAACACCCGTCGAGCCCGAGGTGTAGATCAGGTACGCGACCTGATCGATGTGCATCGGACGAACACGGCCGACGTCGAGAACCGGCGCGGTCGAGTGACCCGCGAGTTCGGCGCGCGTGTCCTCGTGGTCGAGCACGGTCCACCGAGCCGAGCCGAGATCTGCGACCGCAGCCACGTGCTCGGACAGGGTAAGGCCGATCGACGCGTTCGAGTCGACGAGCATGTGTTCGACGCGATCGCGTGGGTAGCTCGGATCGATCGGCAGGAATGCCGCCCCGGTCTTGGCGACTGCCCAGATGCCGAGTACCGATTCGACGGACCGGGGCAGAGCCAGGGCAACGACGGTTTCCGGGCCGGCGCCGCGTGCGATCAATGTTCGTGCAAGAGCTGATGATTGCGCGTCGAGTTCGGCGTAGTCGACGGTGCGACCCTCGCTCCACAGAGCGGTGCCGTGCAGGTTCGAAGCAGCGGCGTCGGTGAGGATATCGGGAAGCAGTCGTGCACCCGACGATGCCGGTCCCCGAACCGGTGCCAGACGGCGCAGTTCTTCCTCGGACAGCAACGACAGCGCTCCGACACGGTTACCGGTGTCGGTGGCGATGGCCTCGAGAACCCGCACGATCCTGTCGACCGTCGCCGCAACGACGCTGTGCTCGAACAACTCCGGCAGGTACTTCGCCTCGATGTGCAGCCGGTCGTCGACCATGGCGACCAAGGTCAGCGGATACTGCGCTGTGTCGCTGCCGTCGTGCACATCGTGCACCTGCATTCCGGCGAGGTCGGTTTCCGCCGACAATCCCGCGCGGTCCATCGGGTACGACTCGAAGACCGTCAGGGTGTCGAAGGCGACGGCCGGTCCCACTGCTCGCTGAATATCGGTGAGGCCGAGGTAGTGGTGATCGAGCAGAGCGGCCTGTTCGGCCTGCACCCGCTCGAGGTACTCGCCGAGTGTCTCCGACGGATCGAGCACGATCCGCACCGGCAGAGTGTTGATGAACAGACCGACCATCGACTCGATGTCGGAGACCTCCGGTGGGCGTCCGGACACGGTGGCACCGAACACGACGTCGGTGCGTCCGGTCAGACTGCCGAGAACCAGGGCCCACGACGCCTGCACCATGGAGTTCATCGTGACGCCACGGGCACGAGCGACGCTGCGCAGGCGGTTCGTCTGCTCCACATCGAGCGAGACCAACGAACGGCCGGCCAAAGTCGACTCCTGGCGTCGGCTCTCGACCGGCGTCAACAGGGTCGGCTCGGCCAACCCTGCGAGCGCGTTCGTCCACGCCTTCAGAGCCGACGAGCGATCGCGCTTGGCCAGCCACGACAGGTAGTCGCGATAGGCGGGAACCCGCGGGAGCACGGTTTCATCGCCGTCGACCACGTAGAGCGTCAGCAGGTCCTTGAGCAGCAGCGGCGTGGACCAACCGTCGAGCAGGATGTGGTGGTTGGTCATCACCAGACGCCACTGGCCCGGTGCCACGGTGATGAGCATGAAGCGCAACAGAGGTGCCTGCGCCATGTTGAATCGGGTGGCTCGGTCCTCGTGTTCGATGCGATCGAGCTCGACAGCTCGATCTTCGACGTCCAGTTCGGTCAGGTCGATCGACGACCAGGGAGCGTCCACGTCGTGGTGGACGATCTGGATGGACTCGCCGTCGTTGTTGTGCACGAAGGCAGTCCGCAGATTCGCGTGTCTACGCAGGAGCGCCCGAGCAGCACGTCGGAACCGCGCTTCGTCGACACTTCCGCGCAAGTCCAACACGAGTTGGACGATGTAGGCGTCGACGGACTGATCCGACAGCTCGGCGTGGAACAGCAAACCGGCCTGCAGGGGCGTCATGGACCAGATGTCGTCCAGCGTGGGATAGACACGTTCGAGGTCGTCGATGGAACTCTGATCGAGCCGCACCAGATCGAGGTCGGACGGCGTGAACCCACCGGCCCCCGGTCGCTGGGCGAGCTGCGTCAGCGCGGTGAGGGCCTGACGCCACAGCTCCGCCAGTTCGGCGACCTCGTCGGCGTCCAGCACTCCGGTGGGGAATGCGAACGTCGCCTCGAGCCGCGGGCCGGTCGGCGTCGCGGTGGTGACGGCATTGATGTCGAGGACCGCTGCGACCGGTAGATCGTGGTCCTGCGAATCGCCGACACCGGAGTCGTCGACCGGCAGCCAGCCGTGTCCGCGGAGCTCGTCCGGGACATCGGTGCTGTAGCGGCCGAGATAGTTGAAACTGACCTGGGGAGCCGGGAAGTCGCGCAGAGCAGCGGCACCGTCCTCGTCCAGGTAGCGGAGCATGCCGTAACCGATGCCGTGATCGGGAACTGCCAGCAACTGCTCCTTGACCGACTTGATCAGTCGCGCTGCGTCGGCACCGCCGGCGAGTGCATCGTCCAGGTCCAGACCGGCGAGAGTCAGCCTGAGCGGGTAAATCGTGGTGAACCAACCGATGGTCCGGCCGAGATCGGCACCGGGTACCACGTGGTCCTCGCGGCCATGACCTTCCAGCGAGATGAGAGCGTCGTCCACGGGCACTCCTCGACCACGTCGCCACACCGCTGTAGCGAGCGCGAGGGCCGCGAGCAGGCCGTCGTTGACGCTGCCGTGGAACGCGTCGGGCAGTGCTGTCAGGAACCCCTCGGTGACGTCGGTGGACAGCGTCAACTCGACCTTGTCCACTGTCCGGTACACGTCGATCTCGCGATCGAGTGCGCGCGATCCGATGAGTGGATCCGGTTGTGCCAGAACGTCGCGCCAGATCGCCAGCTCGTCGCCGCGGGTGGCGGTGACCTCACGCAACCCGTGCGACCAACGACGCATGGAGGTGCCGACCGGAGCCAGCTCAGGAGTGCTTCCGCCGATGATCTGGGCCCATGCCGACGCGAGGTCCGGAACCAGGATTCGCCAGGACACGCCGTCGATGACCAGGTGGTGGGCGACAACGAGCAGACGGCTCCCCTCGGAGCCGGCGTCGAACCACACCATCTGGATCATCACACCGGAATCGGGAGCCAGACGCCCGACGGCAGCGGCGGCCTCGGTGGTGGCCTGCTCCGAGAAGGCTGGTCCCTGAACCGTTGTCGACGACACACGATGCACGACGGACCGAGCCGTCACTGATCCAACCGGCAGGACCTCCATCGACGGTACGTCGCCGCGGTGCAGTACGCCGCGGAGCATGTCGTGGTGGTCGAGGACGGTCTGGACAGTCGCCTCGAGCACATCGAGTTCGATGTCGACGGGAAGTGTGAGAACCGCTGTCTGAGTGTGCTGGTCGAGCACGGCGGTGCGGTCGAGCATCCAGTGCACGATCGGGGTAGCCGGAACGTCACCGACGCCGCCGCCGGGAAGCTCTTCGAGTACGACGGGGACGGTGCCGTCTCCGGACGCGACCACCTCGGCGAGCGCCGCAACGGTCTTGTGCTCGAACACATCTCGTGGCGACAGGGACAGTCCGGCCGCTTGGCACGCGAAACCAGCTGAATCGACATGATGCTGTCGCCGCCGAGGGCGAAGAACGAATCGTCGACGCCGACGCGGTCCAGTCGAAGAACCTCGGCGAACAATCCCGCCAACGTCTTCTCGACGGCGTTGTCCGCATCGCGACCGGCCGTGACCTGAGCGGACCAGTCCGGTTCGGGGAGTGCGTTTCG
>NZ_BAOX01000012.1:0-41910 GCF_000813105.1 Rhodococcus sp. BS-15
CCCACCGCCGAGGCGAAGGCACGGAGCACCTCGCCTCGGCGCTCGGATTCGTTGCCGGCGGACCAGTTTCGGCCACCTCGATGGCGAGCGCCCCAGGTGCCGACGAATCCCATCAGTACTCCCTGACTGTCGCCGGGTGGTGAGTTGTCGAACATCGAGGACACCGGTACGGCGCTGTCACGAAAGAGCGCCTGGCCCGACAGCCCGCTCGCACGCCAGAACGGTTCGGGATACACGGCCTCGCACTTGGCCAATCCGCCGAAGTTCATCCGCTGGAACAGTGCTTCCTGGGGCGCGGGAAGCGCAGGGCTCCAGTCGATTCGGGTGGCCAGAACGGGCGGAATCGCGACGACGACCGATCGGGCGACCCACGATTCGGTATCGCTGTGCACCACCACGCGATCCGGATGCTGCTCCACGCGTCGCACGGGAGTATCGAGCAGGACGGCGTCACCGAGCTGCTTCGCAATCTCGATGCAGATCGCCTGTGAGCCACCGATGAAACGCCACTGTTGCGCTCCCCCAGCGACACTCATCAACCGATCGACGGTGCCGGGAGTGTATTCGTTGCCCGCCCCGGCCATGTACGCCAGGCCGAAGAGCGCCGACACGCCGGCGGATGTGCCACCGAACACCGACCCGAGCAGGATGTCGAGCAATTCCACGCCGCCGTCGGTGGCCGAGTGCCTCCGGGCCCAAGTGGCGAGAGTCTGGGTGTCCCACTCGCGTGCACGCGGTGCCGTCCAGGGTTTGCCCACGGGGATCTGGCCGGCGGCCCGATCGATCCGCGCCACGAGCATCCCGACCTCGGGCAATGCCGCCAGGTCCGGCGGCACCCCGCCGTCGAAGCGTCGGGCGCGTCCGTTCTTGACGTAGATACTCGATCCGATGTCGTACGCGGGGAAGGTCCCGACGCCCACCGACGCGGCCAGGCGGAGGATGTGGTCCTGCGTCGGACCGACGAACTGCCCGCCGGTCTCGACCACCGAGTTCTCCCCGAGTGCGTGGTTGACCGTCCGCCCGCCCACCCGGTCTCTGGCCTCGAGGACCTGCACGGTCAACCCTGCGGCCGTCAGTTCCCTTGCAGCGGTCAGACCCGCGAGTCCTGCGCCGACGACCACGACGTCCACCCGCGAGGCTTCCGAAATCTCGGTCATGGGTGCTCCTTTCCGGGCTGTTCGATGTAGCGGCGACAGTAACCCAACATTGGCCACTAGGCCAGGATTGATGGAAAGTGCCTGCTGAAGAGCACTGCGACGGGGGTGGATGACAACACCCCGGCTACGTTGTAGCAATGACCGAAGAGCGCCGGAAGACTCGATACGCGCGTGGCCAAGAACGCCGAGACGCCCTGGTCGACGCTGCCATCGGCGTGATCGGAACACGCGGACTCGAACGCGTCTCGTTTCGGTCCGTGGCGGACGCTGCCGGCTTCCCGCCGTCGACCACCAGCTATTTCTTCGGCTCGGTCGGCGAACTCATCGATGCCGCGATCACCCGAATAGCCGAGAACGTGACGGCCAAGGTCACTGCTCTACTCGACGTCGCGCACACCGGCGGGCCCACTCGCGACGATCTCGCAGACGCGATCATGGACCTGGTCTCGCTGCTGTCCTCCCCCGCGGACGACGACTCCCTCGTCCAGTTCGAGGCGTACCTCGCCGTGCGGAGGCGGCCCGAGCTGGCGGATTCGGTGCACCGAATCATGCGGATGATCGAGGAGGCGGCCGAGGCGGCGTTGGGGGCATTCGGTATCGCGGAACCACAACTACCGGCTCGGCATTTCCTGGCGCTGATCGACGGCTACACCCTGCACGAAATCGCCAGGCCGACACCGGGTGGCAATCGGGCCGAACTGAAGGATGCCCTGCTGCGCGTACTCGACTCGTACGTGCCGCGAGCCTGACGTCGGAGCCCGCTAGCCAGCGCCGACGAGAAGCGGCACGATGTTGCGGTGCGCGAACGCGAGCAGATCGTCGTAGGTATCGAGCGGGGCGGCGGCCGACGGAGTCAGCAAGATCGAATGAACAACGCGCACAACAATTTCCGGCGCATCCGGCACCGCGAAGGTGTCGGATTCCAGTTCACCCCTTGCGATGTGCGCGGCAGCGTTGATCGCGGGCACGAGCAATGCCGACGCATTGGTGGTCAATTGCTCGAGCACCAACGAACTCTCGGAATCGAACATCTTGAGCAGTACCGGATTGGTCCGAACCGAGTCGATGGTCGTGGCGAATCCGTGCGCCGCCCGATCGGCTCGTGACGTCTGTTTCGAGGCCGCTGCCGCCACCGCCACGAACAGCCGCGACGACTCCCGCGCCATGACGGCCCGCACCAGGTCGTCCTTGGACCCGATCCGGCGGTAGACGGTCACTCGGTTGATCCTGGCGCGCTTGGCGACGTCGCCGATGGTGGTTCGAGGGATTCCGACCTCACCGAACAGTTCCAAGGCGGCATCGAGAATCGGCCCGTCGTCCCCATCTGGATGCATCGCTCGATCCTAACGGTCGTCCGGCCACTGTTGTGCAACATTGCAACATAATGTGTTGCTATGTAGCATCTGTGTCAGCAGCATCGCCATCTCGAAGAAACGGAGTTTCGAAATGTCTCGGAACAAGGCGGCCGACTCGAACGAGCAGTACACGGACGAGTCCTACGCGATAGTGGCGCGCGCGGTGACATTCGACTGGTCCGGCGTTCCGCTCCAGTACATCCCCCACGAGTGGTACGCCACCCACTTCTGGAACGTGATGCATCTGGTCCTGCCCGAGGGCGAACGCGCGATGGCGGACGTGTTCGCCCGCGCCCTGCCGTTCATCGACGACCGCAGGCTGCACGAGGAAGTCGTGGGATTCGTCGGCCAGGAAGCAACGCACGCGTCCTCCCACGAGAGCTTCCGCAACTACCTCGTTGCGCACGGAGTGGACATCGAACCGATTCTGCAGCGCATTCGCTTCGCCGTGGGTGTGGTGTTCGGCGATCACGGCCTCACCGGCCGCGCAGGCAAAGCATGGCTGAACGAACGCCTCGGAATCTACGCAGCAGCAGAGCACTTCACTGCCGTGGTGGGCGAATGGCTGCTCGACAACACCGAATTCGACCGCATCGGCGTCGACCCCACGATGCTCGACCTGCTCCGTTGGCACGGCGCGGAAGAGCTCGAGCACCGCAACGTCGCATTCGACGCGTTCCAATACGTCGACGGTGGCGGATTCCGTAGGGCCCGAACAGCAGTCGTGGCCAGTGCCGGGTTGGCCGTGCTGTGGTTCACCACCGCCGCGTACCTGTACAAGAACTCGGTTGCCACGCCGCGCACCGGAAAGCGCCGAATGCACACTCCCTGGCCCCTCGCTTTCGCACGCGCGTCCCGTAAGAACCTCATTCCCGGTCTGTCGTTCCTGTTCGTACAGCTCGCCCTCTACATCCGTCCGGGCTTCCACCCCTCGAAGATGGGCGACATCGACAAAGCAGTGCAGTATCTCGCCGTCTCCCCCGCAGCCCTGGCGGCCCAGCAATGACAGGCACTCACGTGGTGAACACTCCCACCCACAGCCATCTGGGCGAGGTCACCGTGAACGCGCCCGGCCTCGGACTGCGGACCGTCGGTGCCGTGTCCCGCGTCTACGCCAAACTCGTCACCGATTCGTCGATCGTGACGGCCCTGTCTCCGGCGCGGCCCCGGCGAAGCGTCGGATACGAATTCGAGACCGTCGTCGACGACACGATCGACGAGGCCGAGGATGTTCGCTCACTGCTGCTCTCTCGCACAGACGGTGCACCGCTTCCGAAGTGGTTGCCCGGCGCGCACATCGACGTCACCACCCCAGCCGGCTCGGTGCGGCAGTACTCGCTCGCCGGTCGCCCCGGCGCAGGTGATCGCTACCGCATCAGCGTCCGCAGGATCCCCGGCGGCACGGCGTCCACCGAGATTCACACCCTCTCTCGCGGTGATGTCCTACGAGTTCGCGGACCCCGCAATGCTTTCCCGATGGCCGAGGCCGAGCACTACCTCTTCGTGGCCGCAGGAATCGGCATCACACCCATCCGGGCGATGATCGAACGCGCCGCTGCGGACGGGGCGCGGTGGACGCTGTACTACCACGGTCGCTCTCGGGCGAGTCTGCCGTTCGTTGCCCTACTGCAGCAGTTGGCACTGACCTCGCGCGGTCATGTGATCGTCAAGACCGACGATGTCGACGGATTTCCGGTTCCGACGGACATCGTCGATCTCGGGATGGGCAACTCCGCCATGTACGTCTGTGGGCCCGCGGCACTGTCGAGCCGGCTTCGCGCCGAGGCCCTCTCGAGTACGGCCGTCCGTGAATTCCACACCGAACTGTTCGCGCCCGCACCGGTGGTCGACGGCAGGCCGTTCGTGTTGCAGCTCGACCGTTCCGGCGAAACCGTCGAGGTCGGTGCCCAGGAGACCGCTCTCGACGCCCTCCGTCGATCGCGGCCGGACCAGCCCTATTCCTGCCGCCAAGGCTTCTGCGGAGCGTGCGTGGTCGGTCTCGTCGGCGGGCGCGTCGATCACCGCGACCGCGTTCTCGATGCCTCCGAACGCGAGAACTCGCTCACCCTGTGCGTTTCGCGTGGTGCCGTCGACGGCGAAGTCGTCGTCCTCGATCTGTAGAAGGAGCTCGAACTCTCATGACTGCAACACAAGCCGGCACCGCACTGCCCTCCATCGACGTCGCGATCATCGGCGCGGGTTTCGGCGGCCTCGGTGCCGCGATCCGACTCGAGCAGGAAGAACGCGGCGACTTTCTGATCTTCGAGCGCGACACCGCCGTCGGTGGAACGTGGCACGTGAACACCTATCCCGGTGCGCAGTGCGACATCCCGTCCGCCCTGTACTCGTTCTCCTTCGCACCCAACCCGGACTGGACGCGGCTGTACCCGCTGCAGCCCGAGATCGAGGCGTACCTCAACGACTGCACCGACAAGTTCGGGATCCGGGATCGGATCCGCTTCGGTCACGAGGTACTGGACGCAACCTGGAACGACGCGCAGGCCCGATGGGTGGTGCGCATCCTGATCGGAGCCCTCGGACCGTTCAGCGAGCCGGCCACGCCCAAGATCGAAGGCCTGGAATCGTTCTCGGGCAGTGTGTTCCACTCGGCGAAGTGGGACCACGAGCACTCCGCCGAGGGTCGACGCATCGCCGTCATCGGCACCGGCGCATCTGCGGTGCAGTTCGTCCCGCGGCTGGCCCCCGAGGCCGCACACCTGACTCTGTTCCAGCGGACGCCCACCTGGATTCTTCCGCACCCCGACCGGCCGATCTCCGAATCCGGCCGATCCGTGCTGCGGAAGTACCCCCGGGCCCAGCGGGCCATGCGCCGCGTGTTCGATCTGTTCCAGGAAGCGTTGGTCCCCGGACTCATCAGCCATCGCTCGTTGTTGGCACCGCTCACGGCGGTGGGCCGCGCTCACCTGCGCCGTCAGGTGAAGGATCCCGTTCTTCGCGAGAAGCTCACGCCCGGTTACGAATTCGGCTGCAAGCGACCCACCTTCTCGAACAAGTTCTACCCCGCACTGTGTAGAGAGAACGTCACCGTCGAGACCACCGGCATCGCTCGAATCGTGCCCGAGGGCATCGTCACCACCGACGGGACCGTGCACGAGGTGGACGCGATTGTCCTCGGGACCGGATTCACCGTGTCCGGCCACACCGGCTTCCGGCGCATCGTCGGCCGCGACGGAAAATCGTTGGCGGACAAGTGGCCCGACGGCGAGATGTCGTCGTACCGAGGTACCACGGTGCACGGCTTCCCGAACTTCTTCATGCTGCTCGGTCCCAACTCGGTGGTGTACACCTCGCAGGTGGTCACCATCGAGGCTCAGGTGAACTACATCCTGGCGGCGCTACGCGCCATGGACTCCAACGCGATCACGGCGCTCGAGGTGAGCATGCGTGCGCAGTCGACGTTCGCCGAACACACCGACCGCAAGCTCGCGGGATCGGTGTGGAACTCCGGCGGGTGCAGCAGCTACTACCTGAGCCCTTCGGGCCGAAACGTGACGTACTGGCCCGGTTCGGTGCGTAATTTCACCCGACGCATGTCCAGCATCGAACTCGGCCATTATCACTGGCGCAGTGCAGATTTCCGACCCGATACCGAGCTCGTGACCACGAGGGAGCCCACATGAAGAACAGCATCGAGCTACCGGGAAAAGTGGCGTTGGTGACGGGTGGCGCACGTGGAATCGGAGCTGCGACGGTCGCGAAATTGGTATCCGCGGGAGCCTCCGTGGCCGTGGTCGATCGAGACTTCCCCGCGGACGCCACGAGTTCCGGACGAATCCTGCTGCTCACCGGCGACGTCACCGATCCCGATGCAATGGCCGACTGCGTTGCCGCGACTATGAGCACGTTCGGCGGTCTCGACATCGTGATCGCCAACGCCGGCATCACGCCCCCGCCCGCCACCATCAGGACCATCGACCGCGCGGTCTTCGACTCGGTGATGGCCGTGAACTTCGGCGGCGTGCTCAACATCGTGCGTGCTGCGGCCGACGAGATCGTCGCGAGCGGCGGCCACATCCTGTTGGTGTCGTCGTGCGCCGCCTTCACTCCCGGCATGGGCGGTTCTGCTACATGGTGAGCAAAGCGGCCGTCGAACAGCTCGGCCGCGCCCTGAGAATCGAACTCGCCGCCGCGGGCGCAACAGCGGGTCTCGCGTATTTCGGTGTGGTGGATACCGATCTGGCTCGCAACACCCTCGACAGCGATCCGATGGGCCAGCGAATCGGCGGGTTTCTACCCTGGCCGCTGAACCGCCGTCTGCCCTCGCAGCGCGCCGCAGAGTTGCTGGTGCACTCGGTCCGCACGCGTCGGGCCCGCCTCATCGCGCCGTCCACCTGGACGCCGTACTTCTGGTTCCGCGGAGTTCTCAACCCGATTCTGGAACGCAGACTCGTCAAGGACCGCGCGATCGCCGAGATCATCCGGGATCTGGAGAAGACGCACGCCCGCTGAGCTCGCCGGCGTGGGCGGGTGGCTACTCGCTGTCCCCGTCCACGCTGGGTACGTCACTCATGGGCGGTAGCGATCGCGCGCACAGGTCTCGTGCATCGGCGTCGGATACGCCGAGGGCGAGCAGAACGCTGTAGGCCATCTGGTCGACGGCCTCGACGTCGCTCCGCTCGGGTTGCTCCAGCAGTAGCTGCCCCATGCCCAGCAGTGCACCCGCGACCAATGCCAGCGACAGCTGGATGTCCGAGACGCGAAAGTATCCGGCAACGACTCCGGCCTCGATGTCTCGCACGGCGCGAGGACCGAGACCGTGCGGTGAGGTGATCAATTCGGGGCCGGAGTGGATGAGTACGCGGCTCAACTCGGGCCGCAACCGAAACAGGCGGCCGGCGATTCGGAAGGATCGAGTGAAGGCCTCGGCAGGATCGGCGGCAACATCGGTCAGCGAGTCGAGGTAGATACCCAACAGCTCGAGCGCGCCGTCGACCGCGGCCTGGAACAGCTGTTCTCTGCTCTCGAAGTGGTTGTAGAACGACCCCATCCCGACGTCGGCAGCCTGCGTGATCTCTGCGATCGGCGCGTTCAGTTCGCCGCGGGCGATGAATCCTTGCGCCGCCGCGATCAGCGCACCGCGAGTGCGTGCTTTGCGCCGCTCGAGCCGATTCGGGGTCTCTGTCATGTTCCCTACTTCTGTCTGCGCTGGTCGACGCCCTGACTCTTCCTCACCGCTGACGATTTTGTCAATATCCTTGACTGACTCAGCAGTCATAGGTGACGATAGTGTCAACAACGAGGGAGGGCTGATGGGACACGACGTCGACGGCCACAAGAACATGCATGTGGATCAGGGCGCGCTGCCCGGCGAGCACCCGGGTAAAGCCACCGACCCGATCATCAAGGTGCGCGACATCGCATGGCTCGAGTTCCGCAAACCAGATCTGGCGAAGGCCGAGGCATTCGCCGTGGCGTTCGGATTCACCGTCTCACTGCGCACGTCCGAGGAAATTCACCTCCGTGGCACCCACATCGGCTCACCGTGCGTGATCATCCGACGCGGTAAGCGAACTCGTTTCGTCGGTGCAGCGTTCGCCGCCGCCGAGGATGCCGACGTCGTCCGACTCGCCGAGGCCACCGGGCAGCGGGTCCAGCGCCTACCCGACACACTCGGTGGTATCGCGGTCACTCTGACCGATCCGGGTGGTCAGCCCGTTCAGGTCGTCTCGGGATACACCGAACACCCGGAGCTTCCGGGCCAGGACACACACACCTACAACTTCGGCGATCCCCGCAATCGGGTGAACGCCACTCAGCGGCCACCGCATCAGCCTGCACGAGTACAACGACTCGGGCATGTGGTGCTGCAGCGAGTGGACTATCTGGAAAACCTGAACTGGTATCTGCATCACCTGGGACTGATCGTCAGCGATTTCCTCTACTACGACGGCCAACGCGACCGAGGTCCGGTGATGAGTTTCATCCGCTGCGATCGCGGCAGCATCCCGTCCGATCATCACACGCTCGCCATGACTCTCGGTCCCTCGGATCGGTACGTGCACTCGGCTTATCAGGTGACCGACATCGACGCCATCGCCGCCGGCGGCGAATTCCTCACCGCGCGTGGATACAAGCATTCCTGGGGTATCGGCAGACACATCCAGGGCAGCCAGATCTTCGACTACTGGCGTGATCCCGACGGTTTCCTGGTGGAACATTTCAGCGACGGCGATATGTTCGACAACTCCCTCGAACCCGGTTGGGCCCCGATGACGGCGTCCGGGCTGGCCCAGTGGGGGCCGCCCGCGACCAAGGACTTCCTCGGAATCGCCCCCAGCAAAGCGTCGATACACGAATTGAAATCGATCCTCTCCTCCCTGCGTAACGACAACGAGTTCGACACCGAACGCCTTCGTGGCCTGATGAAAGTGGCATCCTCATGAGCATCGCTGTACTCCGCACCGCCGACGCCTGGTGGGTCGAGACCCCGGTCGGCGCGTCGCGCATCGATACCTCCGCTACCACCACCGCCGAGCTCCTCGCCGACCGCACAGCCATCGAGGCAGCTCGGTCCGGCACCGATGTCGTTGCCGTGGAAACGTTGTCATTGATCTCCCCGGTCACCGCACCCTGTCGGGTGATGGCGAACATGACCAATTTCGTTTCGCACGTCAAGGATTCGGGCATGAACCCCGACACCGTTCCGCTGACGTTCTTCCGCAAGACTTCGGGATCGATCAGCGGCCCGACCGATGACATCGTCAAGCCGCCGCATGTGAAGCTGCTCGACTACGAGATCGAGATCGGGCTGGTGTTCGGCAAGACGCTCACTGTCGGGACCAAGGTCGACGCCTCCAACGTGGCCGAGTACGTCGCCGGACTCGTGATCACCAACGACGTCTCGGCACGTGACGTTCAGCTGCCGAAAACTCAGTTCTACGAGGGCAAGTCGTATCCCACGTTCACTCCGGTCGGGCCGCGGCTGGTACTTCTCGAGGCCGGCGAGTTCGACCGGTTCGGCGAACTCGCACTGACTCTGCGAGTCAACGGCTCTGTGCGACAGGACAGTACGGTCGCCGATATGATCTACCGTCCGGTCGAGTCGCTCAAGGCTCTGAGCAAGTTCCAGCGCCTCGACGCGGGCGATCTGTTGCTCACCGGCACTCCCGGCGGTACCGCTTTGAAGGCCCCTGCCAAGCCGATCGAAATGATCGGATCGCTGGTTCCGCCGTCGGTCAAGTGGAAGGTCTTCTTCAAGAAGCAGGCCAAGAATCCCGCGTTCCTCCAGGACGGCGACGTCCTCGAGCTCACCTGCTCGACTCCCGACGGCTCCCTCGATCTGGGGGTTCAGCGCACCCGGGTCTCCTACCGATGATCGGATTCGAAGCCGACGGAACGCACCACAAAGTGGTGATCGTCGGTTCGGGGCCATCCGGCATGACCGCTGCGCTGCTGTTCGCTCGGTACGGAGTGCCTTGCCTCGTGCTGGACAGGTGGGAGGACGTCTACCCTCAGCCGCGGGCAGTCCACCTCGACGACGAGGTGTACCGCATCCTCGGCGATCTGGGCCTGGCCGAGGACTTCGCGGCCATTTCCCGTCCGGGTCGCGGGTTACGGTTGTGCACCAAGGACATCCGAACTCTTGCCGAGTTCGAGCGGGATCCCGACGATCGACCTCACGGCTATCCGCAGGCCAACATGTTCGACCAACCCGAACTGGAACGTCTGATGCGCTCTCACATCGCGCGCTACGACTCCGTGCAGATGCGTGGCGGATGCGAGATCACCGATGTGCAGAACCTCGAGGACGGGGTCCGAGTCTTGTACACCTCCACCGAGGACGGGACGCCACATTGGGTGACCGCCGACTACGTCCTCGGTTGCGACGGTGCCAACAGCGTGGTTCGAAGGTCCATCGGCTCGAAAATGCAGGATCTCGGTTTCGAGCAGCGGTGGTTGGTGATCGATATCGAGACCGACGACGACCTCGATCAGTGGGACGGCGTGCACCAGGTGTGCGATTCCGAGCGATCGGCGACGTATATGCGCATAGGCACCACCCGCTATCGCTGGGAGTTCCAGATGCTCGACGGCGAGACCCTCGACGAGTTCACCGACCTCTCGGCCATCCGCCCTTTGATCACGCCGTGGTTCGTTTCCGGAGACATCCCGGACATGAAATTGATTCGCAGCGCCGAGTACACCTTCAAGGCGCAGGTAGCCGATCGGTGGCGTGATCGCCGGGTCTTCGTTCTCGGCGACGCCGCACACCTGACTCCGCCGTTCATCGGTCAGGGAATGGGCGCAGGCCTGCGCGACGCGCGCAACCTCGTGTGGAAATTGGTCGGCGCTCTCGACGGACACGTGTCCGATTCCTCGCTCGACAGCTACGAAATCGAACGAAAGACACACGCCAAGTCCATGATCCAGATGGCAGTGGCGATCGGATTGGCCATGACAGGCGGAAGCAGACTGACCGGCATCATGCGCACCAACGTCGCGCCGGCTCTGGGGCATCTGCCGTTCATCGGCAGAAAGGTCACCGCCAGCACCACGCCGTCGCTCACCCGCTCGCCGCATGTGCTGCGATCTCGTGCGCAGGTTCGATCTCTCGCGGGACAGCTTTGCCCGAACAGCGTGTTGAACAACGGGATCCGACTCGATGATGCGGCACCGGGGCAGTTCCTGTTCGTCTCGTCGACACCCCTGAGCACTGAGCAGCGACGCGAGCTCGAGCGGCGCGGAGCCGCGGTAGTCGAGGTGGCGGCATCCTCCGATCTCGGCGTGTGGTTGCGGCGCGGTCACGCCGTCGCTGCAATCGTGCGTCCGGACCGGACTGTGATGTCGGCCAGTAGGTCGGTGCCGTCGCTGCACACTGCGGTGCCGAGCACCACCTTGCGCGCCGTGGAACACCCCGCGACCACCGCGACGAAACCGGCCGATACCCGCAGTGCCACGCGCACTGCAGCTCGCACTGCAACCAAGAGGCGTAGATGAACACTGCAATAGTCACCGGAGCTACGTCCGGAATCGGCGAGGCCGTCGCCGAGGTACTGATCGCTCGCGGCTACAACGTCATCGGAACGAGCCGCGACAGCTCCTCGGTGGCCGACCCGATACCCGGCGTCGACTACCGCGACCTGGACCTGACGGACCCGGCATCGATCCGCGGGTTCGTCGACGGCATCGCCGACACCCCGGTGGATGTGCTGATCAACAACGCGGGTGAAAGCCAGTGCGGACCGATCGAAGAGCTGCCCATCGACGCCATCACCCGGCTCTTCCAGCTCAATGTGTTCGGTGCTGTCGAGCTGACTCAGGCAGTGCTGCCGGGTATGCGCGAGAGACGCCGCGGAAAGATCGTCAACATCGGGTCGATGCTGGCAAGCTTCCCGCTGGCCTACCGTTCCTCGTACGCCGCCACCAAGGCAGCGATCAAGGGGTTCTCGACTGCAGCACGCTTCGAGCTCGAGCCGTTCGGAATCGACATCACCACAGTCGAACCCGGCTCTATCGACACCGGCCTCTCGGCTCGTCGAACCAAATACTGCGGCCCGCATTCGCCGTATCTGCGCGACTTCACCACAGTGATCGCCAAGCTCGATGCCAAAGAGTCCGAGGGCATTACGGCCGAAACGGTTGCCACCACAGTGCTGCGAGCGGTGGAGGACGAGAAAACTTTGCCCATCTACGCCGTGGGCAGCAATGCTCCGGCAGTGTTCCTCGCCCAGCGATTGCTGCCGCGCACCGTGCTGGAAAAGTTCACGGCCCGCGCATACGGACTGCCCAGCAAGCGCCCGTTGAACTAGCCGAACACGTGGGCTTCAGTGAAACAACTGTGCCACGAACGGAATCGTATCGGCCTGCGACTGGACGAAGGCTCCACTGTGGTCGGTGTTGTACACCCTGAAGGTCACCGGCTCACCGTTGGCCGTGAGACGGGCGACGTAGGCGGCGGTGGTCGGGAAGGGTACGTCGATGTCCTGCACGCCGTTGCCCATGAAGAACGGCTTGTCGAAACCCGTTTCGGGCATCGCCATGTAGTCGTCGAGCACGGCGGTGAAGTTGGGCAGGCCGGTCAGTGGCGCGGTGAAGAAGTCGCCGATCGTGACGCCGTCGAGTTGCGCCTCGAAATCCCAGACGCACGTCGTCTCGGCCAGGTCTGCGTACTTCTTTCCGAGTGGAGTAAGGATGTTGTCCAAGCCGAGTTCGGGATGCGCGTAGCGCAGCGAGGCCCCGATGTACGCGACGTAGGCGGTCAGGCCCGCCGGTAGTTCCACCGGCGGAACGCCCGGTCCACCGATCGAGACCAACTTCTCGATGTATGCGGGAGTTCCGGTACCGACCGCCCCGCGGTAGTCGAGATCGGGACCGCCGAATTCGGTCGCATAACGCGCGGTGTAGATAGCTGCGCCGGCTCCCTGGGATTGACCGACGGTCACCCAGGATCGTGACAGGTCCTCGCTGTAGTTGCGGCCCGCCTTGACCATGTCCACCACGTTGTGGGCGGTGGTTCGCCCGTCGAGATAGGCCGGCAATCCAGGCGTTCCGAGGCCGGCGTAGTCACTGGCGACAATGGCGTAACCCTGTGCGAGCCAGTTCGCGAGGTACGGCAGATCTCGTTCGGCCGATGCAGGTCCCGTGACGGACGGTGCGCACGCGTCACCGAGCCCGGACGTGCCGTGTGCCCACGAGATCACCGGCCAGCCGCCCTCCGGCGCAGTGCCCGGCGGCAGGAAGACGGTGCCGGTACTCAGAGCCTTGTCGCCGAACGTGTCGGTGGTGACATAGGTGAGCACTTCGGCCGAGGCCGCACCGGGAATCCAGAGCTCTCGGGGAAGATCTCGCGTGGAGACGACATCTCCGATGCCCTGCGTGATCGAGGGTGCAGCAGACGACGGCGCAGCGAACACCGCCGAGGTTGCCGCGCTGAACACGAGAGCTGCCGTGAGTGCCACAGCGCCGAGCCGGTGACGTGTCGTCACGTGATCTCCATTCCGGGTGAGTGTGCCTTCGGGACACCGCGATCGTCGATGCGCGCCACCTTGTAATACACGATCGCACCGATCCAGACAACGAAGAACGTACCGACGACGAGCTGACCGGCGAGGTTGAGATCGATGACGGCCAACGCGTCCCACAGCCCACCGGTCAGCTCCAAATGTTCGGCGAGCAGAGTCAGCAATTGCACCGTGCCGATCACCAGGGCCACGAAGACGGACAGCCCCGTCATCGTCATGTTGTAGTAGATCTTTCGCACCGGTGTCACGAATGCCCAGCCGTATGCCTTCGACATGAAGATTCCATCGATCGTGTCCATCGTGGTCATGCCCGCCGCGAACAGGACCGGCAGCGCGATGATCGCCATGGGCGGCAATCCTCCGGCAATGGCCGTCGTGCCGGCGACCGCGAGCAGACCGACTTGGGTGGCGGTGTCGAAGCCCAACCCGAACAGCAGACCCAATGGATACATCTGCCACGAGTGGTTGATCAGCTTGTCGTATCGACCACGGAACAGTCGATTCATCAAGCCACGCTTGGCCAGCAACTCGTCCAGCCCTTCCTCGGTGTACTCACCTCGCTTCGCCCGACGCCAGACCCCGACGATGCCGGCGAGGACTGCGATGTTCAATGCGGCGATGAGATACAGGAATGTTCCGGAAACCAATGTGCCGATGACGCCGCCGACTCCGGCGAACGCGTCCTGGAACGCCGTCGCCTGCGACGCGACGAAAGCGATGGCAGCGACGAAGACGAACACGACCGTCGAATGACCCAGGGAGAAGAAGAGTCCGACAGCCAACGGCCGCTTGCCCTTCTGCAGCAGAAAGCGGGTGGTGTCGTCGATGGCGGCGATGTGATCGGCGTCGAAGGCGTGCCTGAGCCCGAGGGTGTATGCCAACACGCCCGCTCCGGCGTACACGAGGGTGCCGTCGGCCCCGGTGAGTCCGTGAATGCTCGGGATGGAGTCGTAGTGCGTGAACAACCCCCAACCGATCACGTGCAGAGCGGCCACGAAGCCGGCCATCGCCAATAGGCGGGGGATCTCGTCGAGAGTGAATCGACTCTGCCGTCGGCCGACCTCGGCGCGCGATAGCTCAATCGTCATGGGGACATTGTGGCCGACGACAACGAATTACTCTTCCCGCGCAGCCGCGGCCAGGACTCGCTGCGAATCGCGTTCCACGGACCAGTAGGCCAGAAGGGCGAAAACTCCGCCGATGGCCAGCAGCGGAAGGAGCGGAATCAGGCCGACGGTGAGTGAATCCGCCGCGTCGGACACCACACCGACCAGAAGCGGCCCGACGGCGCCGCCCGCGGTCGCGGCGATCTGCAGCATGCCGAATCCGAGACCCCGATCGCGTGCCGGAACGACGTCGGCGACGCAGGCGGTGAGCGTGGGGAGAGCGAAGGCCGAGAAGAAGGCGAACACGGTGAGCAGGACGACGAACACAACCGTGGAGTTCATGCCGAGCGCAATCGACATGAACACACTTCCCACCAGAATTCCGCTACCGCCCAGCAGTACTCGCCATTGCGCGAGGCTGGTGCCGACCACGGCGCGACGGGTTGCCATCGCCGCGACGAGCGTGCCGAAGACGATTCCGAGCAGCGTCATTCCTCCGCCAGACGTCGCGGCGGCCGATTCGGACAGGCCGTACCGGCGTTGCAGCAGACTCGGTAGCCAGAAGGTCAGGCCACCGATCGACAAGCTCATGACCGTCAGAGCCGCACCGGTGAACCACAGCGTTCGGACGGGCAACAGTCGCCGGAGCTGGGTGGCAAGCGGTCCGGACGGTGTGCGAGCCTGCAGGCTCAGGTCTGCGCGAGCCGCCAACCTGTCTGCGTATCCGCGTTCGGGTTCTTTCAGACGTGAGACGAGCACTGCGACAAGCAGTCCCGGGATCGTCATGACCATGAAGGCCCCGCGCCAGCCCAGCCAGTCCGCCAGCACACCACCCAGCACGATGCCTGCGCCGCCCAGGTACGCCGAGGTTCGCCACCAACCGAACGCGGTGGATCGCGTTGCAGGCGGATAGAAGTCGGCAAGAAGACTCGCGCTCGCCGGGTTGTCCACTGCCTCCGCGGCGGCCAGACCGACCCGCACGAGATAGAAGATCAAGAAGGTGGGCGCAAGCGCAGAACCCAGCGTCGCCAAAGACCACAGCACGACGACCCACGTCACGATTCTGCCGCGATCGTGACGGTCGGCGAGGTATGCAGCAGGTATCGCCAGGACACCCGCGGCGATCGCGGATGCACTGGGCAGCGATCCCGCCACCGCGTCGCCGAAACCCCATTCGGCCTGCAGCTGAGGAAGAACCGCAGCCACGAGGCTGAATTCGATACGGTCCACGAAGGCCACGAGGACCAACACGATCGCCGGTCCCCAGCCGAACGGAAGGACGGCAGAACCGGGCCCGGTGCGCAAGGTCCCGATGGTTCGCCAACGACTGCCACGATCGACACGGTGCCTCGATCGATACCGGTCGCCATGCGTCGTCCCCCTGTTCAGCGCGATCGATCCCAGTGTGCACCGTTCGAGGAAATCTCAACATCGGTTGATGTCTCTGTGATTTCCGTCGAACATGCTGACAGGTCACAACGCGGAAGCGGACATTCGGTGCTCCCGTCACGGCAGGATGAGATGGCCGAAAACGAAATGAATTGGGACGGTGTTTATGTCACGGGTGAGAATCGCGATGTGCGTGCTCGCAGGTCTGGGATCCTTCGCGATCGTCGTTGCGCTACTGCTGCCCACCCTCGTCTACGACCGTCTGGCGGTAACTCCCCTCGACATCGCCGCAACCACGGTGGCCACCACGGCAGACGGTGCGGGCGGCGAGGTCCTCGACTCGAGGACGATCACCGGCCCCGGCCCCCTGTCGATCGCGACAGATGTCCCCCTCGTTCTCCAGCGGTACATCACCGTGGAGGATCCCTCCGACGCAGACCGCGTCACCTTCCAGGTCGGAGCCACGGTGCGACGCGCCGACCGCGACGGGGATGCGAGCCTGCTGACCGCCTCGGTGGATCGAGTGACGAGCGACCGGCGCACCGGCCTACCCGTCGAGCCCGCCGGATCCCTGCAGACCACAGTCGACTCACCTGCTGTTCCTCTGCCCCGCACAGGGTTACAGCATCGCTTTCCATTCGATACCCAGCCGATCACGTACACGGTCTACGACGCGACGGCGTGGACGAGCTTCGAGGCGAACTTCGTCGAGGAGATCACCATGGAGGGGCTGCCGATCTATCACTTCCGATCGATCGTGACCGAAGCCGACCTCTCGACCACGACCCAGTCACCGATCAACTCGGTGACCCTCCCGGCATCGAAATGGGGACTGGGCGATGGAGACGAGCCGATCACGATGAAGCGGTGGTACTCGAACGTTCGCGACATCTACGTCGAGCCCACGAGCGGAAGCCTGGTGTGGGGACAGGAAACGCCGTACCAGTACTTCGCGCGAGATCCGAAGATCCCCGAGATCACGATCTTCAAGGCGTCACTCGCCCTGGACGAGACGGGTCGGTTGGAGCAGGTGGCCTCGGCACGCGACGCGGCGAACAAGTTGGCCTGGTTGACTTCTCGCGGACCACTCCTGGGATACGCGATCGGTGGGGCCTGCCTCGTCGGCGCCGTTGCCGCCGGAGTGATCGGATCCCGCCGCGCGCGTTCACCCGAGCCCACCCAACGACATGCAGACGAAGCCGAGCGCGCGTCGGTATGACACTGGAGCAACCGGTCGACAGGGGCACCGCTGGGTGGTGTCAGGGCCTCGGGTCCGCGCTACAGGTGCTCATGCGAGCAACCATCAGCACAATCCGCTGATCCGGCGACGCAATGTGAGTGGAGCGACCTGGGGTCACCGCACCACTACCGCTGTGCCATAGACGGTTTCGTCGAGAACTCCAAAGACACCAACGGCCCCGAATTGCCGGGTGTTCAGCTAATTGCTAGCGTGCGGCCGGTGAGCGCCCCGCAGCCTTCCACACCTGCACCACCTCCATTCGCCGTCGGCGCGCTGTGCGCCGCCGGAACGTTGCCGATCGTGGGGCAGCTGTACATCGCCCTGCCGCTGAACATTCAGCTCGACTCGCTGACCGGAGCGGGGCAGGGGACGGCGGCGTTGGCGACCACAGTGTTCTCGCTGGCCTATGCCCTGGGAATTGTGCTGATCGGTCCGCTCACCGACCGACTCGGCGCTCATCGCACCATGGTGATGAGCGCGGGTGTCACCGCCGCAGTGACGTTGGCGACGGCGTTTGCGTCGTCGATGTCGATATTTCTTGCAGCAAGGGCGCTGCAAGGACTGGCGGCAGCTGCGTTCACTCCGGCGACACTGGCCTACATCTCACGCACGTCTTCTCCCAAGAACGTTCCGGCATTGAACGCCGCGGCAATCGGAGCCGGAATGGGGGCGGCGGTCGTCGCACAGGTGGCAGCGCAAGTGCTGGTGCAGGCCGGAGGTATCCGTACGGTATTTCTCGCCGGGGGTGGAGCAATCGCAGTTGCCGCAGCCGGCATCAAGTTCGGCTTGTCTCCAGACAGTCGAGCCGGCAAGCACACCGGAATTCCGTTGCGGCAGACTTACGGGGCCCTCGGGGCCCTCGTGCGTCGCGCACCGATAGCCGCACTCTTGGTCACCGCCAGTACATTCTTGTCGAGCCTGGTGGCGCTCTATGCAGGCTTTCAACTCAGCGGAGATTGGGACGAGCAGGGATTGCTGATCCTGCGAGCAATCACTCTGCCTGCGGTGGTCGTCGCCGGTTTCCTGATCACGAGAATCACGACCGTGCCGATACGGCCACGACTGTTGTGGCCGCTCTGTTCGATGTGCGCAGCAGTGGCCGTCTGCGCCGCCAGCACCTCGATCGTGGCAGTGGCATGTGCGATGGTCGTGTTCACCGGCGGACTGTGCATCGCCGCGCCGACGGTGGTGGGCGAAATCGTCCGATGGTCGGAGGGCAACGTCGGTGCCGCGACCACCCTCTACACCGTCGCAGTATTCGGGGGTGCCTCTCTCGGCGCTCCGCTTGCGGCTGCTCTCGGCAGCGGAGGATCGCAGGCGGTTGCGATGGCGTGTTTGTTGATCCTGGTAATGGGTTCGGCTTCGGGTTTCTACTCTGTTCGTGAACGAGCCAAGACCGCGGGGACCAAGGACACCGCTACCTGAGCGCCTTTAACCCAGCGCGACATGACCGGCGTGCCGGACGTCACTAGCCTGTTATCGGCGCTGCTCCGGTAGTGGGTTTGTCCGATTTGCGTGGACACCGACGGGAGACTGCGGAAGCATCGACTTCCGCAAGCATCTCTGCATTCGAGTTCTCGCTGTCCGACCCAGGGGGAGTAATGAAACATCAGGCAGCACTGGGAAATACGATCACCCGCCTAGCGACGGTCGAGGACGCTCTCGGGCCCGCCGAAGGCCGGTTCTTCGGCAGTGGATACAAGAGAGTGCGACAGGACATCACCATCGACAAGGTGCGGTCGGGGTCCTTCACCGGCCGACTGAACTTGACGATGCCGGCAGACTGGTCCACGAAAGGAACTACCGAACAGCTGCCGCACGCCAGCACGATCGATGTCATCGTCACTGCCGCTCTGATCGGCGAGTATCTCGTCCAGCTCAGAACCGGACGCGAAACCCGCTGCTGGGTCGAGCAACTGACGGTTCGTGCACCGGTCAAGCCGGCCGAGGGAAACTCCATGAGCCTCTCCGTTTCCGGCACCGTTCTGGAGTACACGGAGGGCAGCACCAAGGCCCGGATCGACATCGGCGAGTTCAAGGCGGAGATAGTGGTGTCGCACGAAGTCGCTCCCACCTCGATCTCCGACACAGAAGCCGCCGTCGACCTGCCCTCGATCACTCCCGTTCGTCCCCATCTGTACCGAGAAGCGTTTCGCCACCACAACACATCCGTTCGGGATGTGGACGTCGATTTCGCTGCCCAGCAGGCCTTCTCACGGTTGGTCACTGTTTTCGATACCGGGACGAACAGCGGATCGGTGGCCGGAATCGACGCCGGCGACTCCGCCAGCGTCAATTTGATCGACGCATTCTGCGAGGCACTCCAGGTCGGACAGATACTTCTGTACGACCTGGACGATCTCGAGCGGTCGACGAGCAATACTCTGTGGATGCGCCGGTTGCGCATTCAAGCGGACGGTCCCGCCGCTCGGACTCTCGGCCCCCGATCGTCTACAGCACTGGACAAGGCAGCCGTGGTCGAGAAGGGTGGAAGCGTTTGGCGTACTGCCGATGTGCGCTACAGCCGCCCAGGAACATCGCTGGTCTGCTCCGTTGCACACCGGATCGGTCGGAGCCAGGACCGTGGTTGAATTCCGTGGGGTTAGGATCGTAGGGATCGGCGGTTTCGTACCCGGAGCCCCCGTTCACAATCACCAACTCTGCACCGATCTCGATACCTCGGACGAATGGATCACCCAGAGAACGGGAATCAGAAGTCGACACTTCGTCGGCCCTGGTGTGACCACCAGCGACATGGCAACTGCCGCTGCTGCGAATGCACTCGATTCGGCCCGAAGGGAATTCGAGCCGGACATCGTAGTCTGTGCCACCACGACACCGGACTTCCGTTGTCCTGCAACAGCTCCAGTGGTAGCATCCAACCTCGGACTCACATCGCGCCCCGCCTTCGATGTATCGGCGGTGTGTTCGGGATTCCTGTATGCGCTCTCCGTCGCCGGATCGATGCTCGGCGAGGGCAAATACGACTCGGCACTCGTCGTTGCCGCAGAGTCGTTCAGCACGCTGTTGGACAAGCGAGACAGATCCACCGCAGTGATCTTCGGAGACGGAGCCGGGGCGGTTCTGCTCCGATACGACCCGGATGCCCTTTCCGGACAGGTTCACGGTGTCGAACTTGCCTCGGAAGGCACCGATAGTCAACTCATTTCGGTTCCAGGCGGAGGTGCATACTCAGCAGCGCACCCTGACGAGGCGCTTTCCCCGTACTTTCGAATGGACGGGCGTCGGGTGTTCACACGTGCAATTCGCGCAATGGCCGACATCTCACTTCGAGCTCTCGAGGTGCCCGGATGGACGGTAGGTCAGGTGGACACACTGATCGGCCACCAGGCCAATGCAAGAATCCTCCGCGGCGTCGCCAACGAACTTGGCATTCCTGCACACAAGGCCGTTGTTCATCTCGACGAAGTGGGCAATACCTCTGCGGCGTCGATTCCCCTCGCCATGGCGGCCAGAGGCAAGAGCATCGCCCCTTCGAGCAAGACCCTGCTCACCGCCTACGGTGCCGGAACCACCTGGGCCGCTGCCACTCTGGACTGGCCTGACGTCACCCCCGTCTACACATCGGACCTGTGCCCCACCAATCTGTCGAACGGAGCTATGACATGACTGCACTGGATGTGAACGCCCTACAAGCACTCGTAGACCGTACATTTCCCGACGATGACTTCATCATTGCCATGGACCAACGATTCGAGGACATCGGATTCGATTCCCTTGCTGTGCTCGAACTCGGTTCAGCACTCGAGAAGGAGTTCGGCATCCCGCTTTCCGAGCCGGACCTTTACGACTGCAATACATTCGGCGATCTCGCCGCACTCATCTCCGCCGTCTCTCCCTCTACCTAGTCCCGTGTTTCTCGGCTATCAGATTCCGGATTTCGAGTACGGCACATCACCCCAGGACACGTTCGGGCTCGTCGTTGCCCAAGCCCACGAAGCAGAATCTGCGGGCTTCGACTGCCTCTACGTGATGGACCACTTCTACCCCTTGCCGCTCATCGGTCCCATCGACGGGACGATGTTCGAGTCTCAGACCCTACTATCGGCACTGGCAGCGACGACGTCGAACATCGGGCTGTCACCGCTGGTGTCCAGTGTCACCTACCGAAATCCGACGCTGCTGGCCAAGTCCACCGCGACTATCGATGCCATCAGCGGTGGACGCGGCGGATTCGGCTTGGGCACCGGCTGGTTCGAGAGAGAACATCGAGACTTTGGCTTCGACCTCGGGCGGTTGTCGGACAGATACGAAAAGCTCTCCGAGACACTACAGATTCTGCGTGCATTGATTTCCGGTGATCCCGGCGTTTTCTCCGGTCGCTGGTTCCGATGCGATCGACCCATCATGAACCCTCCGTTGCGATCGGACATCCCGGTATTGGTGGGTGGCGGCGGGGAGCTGCGCACGTTCGGACTGGCAGCGCGGTACGCCGATCATCTCAACATTCTCTGTGACGCTGCAGTGATCACTCGGAAGGTGTCTGCCGCGGAAGCCCGCTGCGCGGAGGTCGACCGCGACCCCGCCACTCTGCTCACGTCGTACACCGCCTACTTGTTCACCGCAGATTCGGACCGGGAGGCACAGGTGGTTCACGAGGCATTCATGCTCGCCGCGGCGGTGTCGCCGCAGCAGCCGTGGGCCGACATTTCGTCGGAACTGCGGCTACCGTGGCTGATCAGCTACTGGGGCGAATAGTCGACAAGGGAGTAGGCGGTCTGATCGTCAACATGGTGACAGCAGGTCACGTACCCGGCCGAATTTCCGACGTCGCACATGCTCTACGAGCAGCACGCTAGTCACCGACACCATACGAAGGAGGCACGATGCACGACCCGAATCCCGCAACGGCTACTTCGCGTCAGTCGATCGCACCCGAGGCACCGGGCTATTGCGCGGCCCGTGAATTGTTCGAAGTTCTGTCCAGCAAGTGGGTGATCCGCACTCTACTGATCCTCGATACGGAGCCCGCGGTGCGCTACTCGGATATTCGTAGACAGCTCCCGGGAATCAGTCACAAAATGATGGCGCAGACCCTCCGCACGCTGCGACGCGACGGATTCATGTCGCGTCACGCGATGCCAGGGATTCCCCCTCGCGTCGAGTATTCACTCGAGCCGATGGGGCGCGAGGTACTCACTATCGTCACCCGTTTCAAGGAGTGGACGGAGGAGAACATCGATCGGGTGCTCGACAACAGAATTCGAGCCGAGGCCGAAGAAGCCGACTCCCGAAACTGACGCGTTCCATCTTGGTTTTTCGCGTTTCACGACGGGTCGTCGACAGGCACATTGAGGACCACGCTCAGTGCCGATTCGGTCGTGGGAGTCAGGCCTATCGTTCGATACTCGCGGGGCGCAGCACTTCCACCAGCGCGATAGCTGATCGTGCCCGGTAGTGACGCGATGACTTCATGTCGTTCCCACAGAGTGCGGAACTCGGGAACATTCATCAGCGCCGTCACGGTGTCCTGGAGACGTGAATCGTACGGATACCTCGCAACCTGTTGCCGGTAGCGGCCCACCAGGACTCGTCCCGCCAGATCTGTTCGTCCATACCAGGATTGGCGTCCGGCCTCGGTGAAGAACCGAACCATGCAGTTGGTACCGACACGCACGCCCAATTCCCGCTGAGCGTGGGCGTTCGCTGCAACCACCTCCCAATAGCGGTTGATCGCGTATGCGGGATACAGCCTGTCGAGTCCATCAACGACCAATCGCACATCGAACAACTCACTCGGGGAGGACCCGCACCGGTCCGATGCACGTGCCTTGTCCGACGGGAGATCGACTGCGTGGTCGCGTTGCAAGCCATCGACGGGCGATTCGGTCAACCCCCCCCCAGCGAGTACAGATACGTCGCCTCGTCCGAGGAAAGCCCGAAGGCCTGCACCAGCGAACGGGCGACTTCGATGGTGAGAGTGATGTCTCGGCCCTGCTCCAGCCACGTGTACCAGGACATGCCGACTCCTGCGAGTTCGGCTACCTCTTGGCGGCGTAATCCCCGAATCCGACGTCTCGGTGGCATGCAGTCGAGCAGCCCTGCGTCGACCGGTGAAGTCCGTTCACGGCACGCCCGCAAGAACCGGGCGAGTTCGGACCTCCGATAATTCGCTCCCTCGGCTTCGGGATCCATGACCACGTCGTAGCTACTTCCACGGGTCGACAAGGACCTTGCCTATCGTCCCGGCCTCGACAGCCTCGTGTGCCGCGACGATGTCGGTCATACCGAACACCGTGGTCGGGAGCTGTTCGAGCGAACAGTCGGACAACGCGTCGACTATTCCGGTGACCGCGGCGTCCTGCTCGGGTTCCGAGATCGTGTACACGAGCATGAATCGGACCGAGGCTTGCAGGAACAGCAGACGCTGCGTCGGCAGACATGGAGGTTCCGGTTCCGGTGCATACGCAACGACCGTCCCTCGGGGATTGAGTACCCTAGCCGTGCAATCGATATTTGCACCCAACGCAACCTCGACGACCAAGTCGACGCCACCATATGGGCTTGCTGCGGTGATTTCCGCCGCAAGATCGGCAGCATTGCGGTAGTCGATCACTACGTCCGCTCCGGCGTTCTGCGCGATCCGCGCCTTTTCCGGGGACGACACCGTGGTGACGACGAAAGCCCCCTCGTACTTGGCGAGCTGAATGGCAGCGTTGCCGACTGCCCCTGCTCCACCGGTCACGAGGACGGTCCTTCCCGACAGCGGACCGTCGACGTGCAGACAGTGCCACGCAGTCATGTAGGGAATTCCGATTCCGGCGGCGAACTCGTCGGAAACATGGTCGGGAATCAGGACTGCCTGACGCTGGGGTAGACACAAGAACTGCGACGCTGTGCCGTGCGAACGGTTCCATGCACCGTTCCATATCCACACTCGCTCACCGAGCCTGGACTCGGAAACGCCCTCTCCCACAGCGTCGATCGTTCCCGAACCGTCCGAGTGCGGTATCGACCACTCCGCGCCCGCCCAGGGCCGGCCCGTCCGGCGCGCACGCCAATCGGACGGATTGATTCCAGACATTCGGACCCTGATACGAACCTCGCCGGGGCCTGGGTCGGGTGCTTCGATCTGCCGCACTGTCAATACGTCCCGAGCATCTCCGAGCTCTCGGTACGCTGCAACCTGCATCAGAGCTGGCATCGTCACTCCGCTTCTCGGTCAGTCAGATTCTCACGCCGACCGCTGTGTCTCGCTACGCACGTCCATCGCCCCGTACTCCCGCTCCGCGGCCGCGATGGCTTCCTCGACCGACATCACCACGGGAAGTCGGAAGTGCTGCGCGATCCGCTCTGCCCGCTCGCCCAAACTGCCGCCGATCACGGTGTAGGGCATGTCGATCTCCCCCATGACCTGCATGAGAAGCCTGTCGGACGAGTCACGAAACGTGGCGTTGACCGGGCGGTGCCCGTCCTCGGACAACGGCAGCTCATTCGGCAGATGAACGAACGCGGTGAATGTCTCGCGGACGTGCCGCTTGAAAGCTTTGCCCAACTCGCTCATGACATCCTCGAAGTATGCCAATTCCGGGGTCTTGTCGACCGAGGCGTCCGATTCGAGCGACGCCGACTCGTTGGGATTGATTCCCACTTTCACACGAACGGCACCGTAGATCCATTCCTGAAGTGACGAACCGTCGGAGACGAAGTTGCCGTCGAGAAGACGTTCGTGCGCACACCGGTCCGAGTGCCGGACGACGATCATCTGGATCAACTGGGACGAGGTGCATTCTTCGAGGGTCTTACCCGGTGCCGCATCCGGGAGGATCTCCCGCATCGTCTTGGCCCGCGTCCGGGGAATTCCGGTGTAGTGCGACAGGACCATGGAGGTGATGGTCTTACCACTGGAGTAAGTTCCGGAAATCCCCAGGTTCATGCGAGTACGCCTGTGATCGAGGTGGCTGCTCCGCGGGCCCCCTCGATGTGCCCCACAAGATCCGCCTGGGCATCGGCGGTCATCACCGTCGGCGAGAAGCGTTCGTAGGTGATGTCCTGGATTCCGATGAACCGGAGCCAGTCATCGACGAACGGCTGGGCGAAGTCGGAGCCGAATGCTGCGCTCACCCCGGGGTGGAACACCCCACTGGTCAGAGACACGAAGGCTCGCTTGTCGGCCAGCAATCCGCTGTAGCCGGCCTCGGGGTCGAAGCCGAACGACCATCCCGGCTGCGTCACGATGTCGACGAATTGCTTGAACTTGTACGGCACACCTGCGTTCCACAGCGGCAACGCGATCGCATACACATCGAACTCGGCAAAGGTCTCGAACAACTCCTTGCACTCACCCCACAGTTTCTGCTGCTCGGCGGTCTGCTCTGCGCCGCTGAACACCGCCATCTTCGCGTTGGCGGCGACCGTGCCGAACTCGGGCAGGTTCATCTCGAACAGATTCCAGGTGACGACCTCGGCACCGGAGGCAGCCAACTCGGCCACGTACGTCGCAGTTATCTGCGCGGAGAAGGAGTCGGCACCACGGGGTGACGCAACTATTTCCAGGACCTTCGTCATCGGAACCCACTTTCGTCGAGGAGTCTGCACTGATGCGCAGACCAATTGGAACCGACATGGAGACGAACGCACAAGAACGCACTTTGAGGTGAGTGTGCAACTCACTTACAGGTGAGCTGCCCGTAACCCTCTACTCCGACGCTGATGCCCAAATCGAACTCCGCTGCTCCGCAACCGAACTGAGCGGATCCGAAGCTACGGCGCAGCAACCCCCAATGCCCTGAGCGCCATTGCGCGCAACACGGGGCGCGCATTCTTCGACGGAGTACGCCCCGCACTGTTGGGCGTGGAGTTGATGAGGCCGAAGACCGCGTGTGCCGTAGTTCGAGCGTCGGCCTCGTTCAGTTCCGGGCCGACGGCGCAGAGCACCCCGACCCAGAGTTCCACGTACTCACGCTGCATTCGGCGCACCTTGCGTCGAGCGCCCTCCGGAAGACTCTGTAGGTCGCGATCCTGGATGCTGATGAATGCCGGTGTGTCGAAGGCAAAGTCGAGGTGAAACTCGACCAACGCAGACAACGTATCCACGGCAGCCCCAGCACGATCGACCACCGCACGGCCCCCGTCGAGCAGATACTCCGAGATCCCGACCATCAGCTCGACGAGCACGGCTTCCTTGTTCGGGAAGTGACGGTAGACGGCCGGTCCGCTCACACCGACTGCCGCGCCCAGATCCTCGAGTCGCACCGAGGTGAATCCGCGTTCGGCGAACAGCGATGCTGCGGCATCGAGCAACTGCTGTCGACGCTCGGCCTTGCGCTGCTCACGCACCGTCGTCGGCTTTGCCTCCAACTCCTGCACTGGCTCCCCCTCGACCCTGGACTCTCAGTTAATCGTAGTTTACTATGATGTCAGTTATCAACCATTAACTGAACTCCTGTGACACCGGCGTCCAACCCCTAAGGCGTGCACCTCATGGCAATCGATATTGCTGCCAACCGGGCAGATCACGAGCTTCTCACCAGTGAGCTGGCCGAGCGGCTCGCCGCGGCGGCGCTCGGCGGTAGCGAAAAATCTCGGGAACGCCACATCGCGCGAGGCAAACTCCTCCCCCGCGACCGCGTCGACGAGCTGCTGGATCCCGGCAGCCCGTTCTTGGAGATCGCGCCACTGGCTGCCAACGGTCTCTACGACGACGAGTGCCCCGGCGCGGGAGTGATCGCCGGCATCGGCCGGGTCTCCGGTCGCGAGTGCGTGATCGTCGCCAACGACGCCACCGTCAAGGGCGGCACGTACTACCCGATGACGGTCAAGAAGCATCTGCGCGCGCAGGAGATAGCCCTGCAGAACACCCTGCCGTGCATCTACCTCGTCGACTCGGGCGGCGCATTCCTCCCGCGTCAGGACGAGGTGTTCCCCGACCGCGACCACTTCGGCCGTATCTTCTTCAATCAGGCGACCATGAGCGCCAAAGGAATTGCGCAGATCGCCGCGGTCATGGGTTCGTGCACTGCAGGCGGTGCCTACGTGCCGGCGATGAGCGACGAGGCCATCATCGTCAAGAACCAGGGCACCATCTTCCTCGGCGGCCCGCCACTGGTGAAGGCCGCGACCGGCGAGGTCGTCACCGCAGAAGAACTCGGCGGTGGTGATCTGCATTCCAAGATCTCCGGCGTCACCGACCATCTCGCCGAGGACGATCGAGACGCACTACACCGGGTCCGCCGAATCGTGTCGACTCTAGGGCCCCGCACTCCACGCCCGTGGGACGTCATCACGACGCGTGATCCGGTAGCCGACCAGACCGAGCTCTACGACGTCGTCCCCACCGACCCCCGCACCCCGTACGACGTGCGTGAGGTGATCACCCGGGTGGTCGACGGCGGCGAATTCGACGAGTTCAAAGCCGAATACGGCAAGACTCTCGTCACCGGATTCGCCCACCTTCACGGTCATCCCGTCGGAATCATCGCCAACAACGGTGTGCTGTTCGCCGAATCTGCCATGAAGGGCGCACATTTCATCGAATTGTGCGACAAGCGCAGTATCCCGCTCGTCTTCCTGCAGAACATCTCCGGCTTCATGGTCGGCCGCGACTACGAGGCAGGCGGCATCGCCAAACACGGAGCGAAGATGGTCACCGCGGTGGCGTGTGCCCGTGTCCCCAAGATCACCGTCGTCATCGGCGGCTCCTACGGCGCGGGCAACTACTCGATGTGTGGCAGAGCGTATTCACCACGTTTCTTGTTCATGTGGCCCAACGCGCGAATCTCGGTGATGGGCGGCGAGCAGGCGGCGTCGGTGCTCGCGACGGTGCGCAGCGAACAACTCGACGCTGCAGGTCAGCCGTGGTGCGATGAGGACCAGGAATCGTTCAAGGCTCCGATCCGTGAGCAGTACGAAAGCCAGGGCAACCCCTACTATTCGACGGCCCGCCTGTGGGACGACGGCATCATCGACCCGGCCGATACCAGGCAGGTTCTCGGACTGGCCCTCGCGGCGTGCGCCAATGCGCCGCTCGAGCCGGTCTCCTACGGCGTTTTCAGGATGTGACCGACATGACCACGATAGACACCGTTCTGATCGCCAACCGCGGCGAGATCGCTGTGCGGGTGGCACGAACGCTGCGCCGCATGGGGATTCGCACCGTTGCCGTCTACAGTGACGCCGATACCGACGCCCGCCACGTCCACGAGGCCGACACCGCGGTACGCCTCGGTCCCGCCAACGCTCGCGAGAGCTACCTCGACATCGCCAAGGTGATCGCGGCTGCGAAGGCCACAGGGGCGCAAGGCATTCATCCCGGGTACGGATTCCTCTCCGAGAACTCCGAGTTCGCATCCGCCTGTGCCGAGGCCGGAATCGCATTTCTGGGCCCACCGGCGAAAGCCATCGAAGTGATGGGCGACAAGATCGCCGCGAAGGCCGCCGTCAGCGCATTCGGCGTGCCCGTCGTCCCAGGAATCTCTCGCCCCGGCCTCACCGACGCGACCTCATCGCCGGCGCGCCGGACGTCGGCTTCTCGGTGCTGGTCAAGCCCTCCGCCGGTGGCGGCGGCAAGGGTATGCGTCTGGTCGAGCGCGCCGAGGATCTACCCGCCGCGTTGACGAGCGCACGCCGGGAAGCGGCGTCGTCGTTCGGCGACGACACCCTCTTCCTCGAGCGATTCGTGTTGCGGCCCAGGCACATCGAAGTCCAGATCCTCGCCGACGGACACGGCAACGTCATCCACCTCGGCGAGCGCGAGTGCAGCCTGCAGCGCAGACACCAGAAGGTCATCGAAGAAGCACCGTCGCCCTTGCTCGACGAAGCAACCCGGGCACGCATCGGCGAGGCCGCCTGCAACACCGCTCGCAGTGTCGACTACTCCGGCGCCGGCACAGTCGAATTCATCGTCTCGGCCGAGCGTCCCGACGAGTTCTTCTTCATGGAGATGAACACTCGTCTCCAGGTCGAGCACCCGGTCACCGAGATGGTCACCGGCCTCGACCTCGTCGAATGGCAGGTGCGGGTGGCATCGGGCGAGCCCCTGACCCTCGCGCAGGACGACATCACGCTCACCGGACATGCGATCGAGGCCCGCGTCTACGCCGAGGATCCCGGCCGCGGATTTCTCCCCACCGGCGGTGCCGTCGTCGGATTGCGCGAGCCATCTGCGCCGGGGATCCGCGTCGACTCCGGTCTTGCCGTCGGAACGGAGGTGGGCAGCAACTACGACCCCATGCTCTCGAAGGTCATCGCGCACGGGCCCGATCGCGCGACCGCACTGCGCAGCCTCGATCGTGCACTGGCCGACACCGCAGTGCTCGGGGTAGTCACCAACATCGAGTTCGCACGGTTCCTGCTCGCCGACAACGACGTTCGCGCCGGGAATCTCGACACCGGCCTGCTCGATCGTCGCGTCGAACATTTCTCCCCCACCGAGGCAACCGACGAGGCTCTGATCGCCGCTACGGCAGTGCAGTGGCTCGACGCGTGGCAGGCCGCGGGACAGGACATCTGGGCGGCACCATCGGGGTGGCGAGTCGGAGCGAAAGCGTCGTTCCACCGTCGCCTGGCGTCAGGAGGTCGGACGGCGCATGTGGCCATCACCGGCACCGCGACTGCGGCAACGGTCGTCGTCGACGACGGATCGCCGCGCATCCTCCGGGCAACGGCCACCGAGGATTGCGTGAATCTGGTGATCGACGGTCTCCGCGAGTCGATGGCCGTCGCCCGAAGCGGCTCGGCCACCTGGGTTTCCAGCTCTCGCGGCACCTGGCGAATCGATCGGATTGCCGAGGCGAGCGTCCGCGAGGACGATGCGCACTCCGGTGACGCCGAGATCCTCTCGCCGATGCCGGGTTCGATCATCGCGATCGGAAAAACCACCGGCAGCGACGTCACCGCAGGCACGGCCATCGTCGTCGTCGAGGCGATGAAGATGGAACACACCCTGACCACCCCGATCGACGGCACCGTCGAACTGACTGTCGCAGTGGGCGATCAGGTCCGCGTCGATCAGATCCTCGCCCGAATCGTTCCCACACCCAACGAAGAGGACCAGCCATGACCGATCACCTGTCATCGTCGAATCTGCCCGACGAGTACCAGCAACTGGTCAAATCCGTTGCCGACTTCACCCGCACGGTCGTCGCACCGGTCTCGGCGAAACACGATGCCGAGCATTCCTTTCCGTACGAGGTAGTCGCCGGCATGGCGGAGATGGGCCTGTTCGGCCTGCCGTTTCCCGAGGAGTTCGGCGGCATGGGCGGCGACTACTTCGCGCTGTGCCTGGCGCTCGAGGAGCTCGGCAAGGTCGATCAGAGCGTCGCCATGACCCTCGAAGCCGGAGTCTCGCTCGGTGCCATGCCGGTGTACCGCTTCGGCAACGATGCGCAGAAGCAGCAGTGGCTACCCAAGCTGACGGCGGGCAAGGCCTTGGCCGCGTTCGGTCTGACCGAGCCCGGTGCCGGTAGCGACGCGGGCGGCACCAAGACCACCGCCAAACGCGACGGCGGTGACTGGATCATCAACGGCAGCAAGCAATTCATCACCAACTCCGGCACCGATATCACCGAACTCGTCACCGTCACCGCAGTGACAGGCGTCGACGAGGCCACCGGACGCAAGCAGATCTCCTCGATCCTGGTACCCACCGACACCCCCGGCTTCGTCGCAGAAGCGGCGTACAACAAGGTCGGCTGGAACGCGTCCGACACGCATCCGCTCAGCTTCACCGATGTGCGCGTACCCCAGGAGAATCTGCTCGGAGAGGAAGGCCGCGGGTACGCGAACTTCCTGCACATCCTCGACGAGGGCCGCATCGCGATCGCCGCTGTGTCGGTCGGTGCCGCGCAGGGCTGCGTCGACGAGAGCGTCAAGTACGCCAAAGAGCGTGAAGCCTTCGGTGCCCCGATCGCCCGCAATCAAGCGATCTCGTTCAAGATCGCCCGAATGGAAGCCCGCGCACACACTGCTCGGACTGCCTACTACGACGCTGCCGCATTGATGTTGGCGGGCAAGCCCTTCAAGAAGGCAGCCTCCATCGCGAAGCTCGTCGCGTCCGAGGCCGCGATGGACAATGCGCGCGACGCCACGCAGATCCACGGCGGCTACGGTTTCATGAACGAGTACGTCGTCGCCCGTCACTACCGCGACAGCAAGATCCTCGAGATCGGCGAGGGCACCACCGAAGTTCAGCTGATGCTGATCGCCCGGAGCCTCGGGCTGTGAGCGACAAGCGGATTCGACAGCGCGGGCTGTGGTTCGAGGAGATGGAACTCGGCACCGTCTACGAGCACCGACCCGGCCGCACCATCACCGAGGCCGACAACACACTGTTCACCACCCAGACGATGAACACTCAGGCCCTGCACCTCGACGCGGCCTACAGCGAGACGACACCGTTCGGGCAACGACTGGTGAACTCGATGTTCACCGTCTCCACGCTCGTCGGACTGTCGGTGACGCAGTTGACCCAGGGCACCATCGTGGCGAACCTCGGCTTCTCGGAGGTGTCGTTCCCCAAGCCACTGTTCCACGGCGACACCCTGTACGCCGAGACCGTGATCTCGGACAAGCGCGAATCGAAATCCCGCCCCGGCGAGGGCATCGTGACATTCACGCACACCGGCCGAAACCAACACGGGGACGTCGTCGCGATCGCCGTTCGCAAGACACTCGTCCGAATGCGACCCGAGGACAACGCGTCGTGAACTGGGTACCGCCGGGGCCGGCGTGGCTGTTCTGCCCGGCAGACCGCCCTGAGCGCTACGACAAGGCCGCAGCCCGAGCAGATGTGGTCATTCTCGATCTCGAGGATGCCGTCGGCGCTGCGGACAAAGCGGGTGCTCGTGAGTCCGTGATTGCGACCCCGCTGGATCCGGCGCGCACCATCGTTCGTGTCAACGCGCACGGTACCGACGATCAGGCCGCGGACCTCGAGGCGTTGAAACAGACCGAGTACACGACCGTCATGCTGCCCAAATGTGAATCGGCCGAACAGATCGCGGCTCTGGCTCCGTTGAACGTCGTCGCGCTGATCGAATCCCCACTGGGCGCGATGACGGTGTTCGACTCTCTCGCCGCCGACAACGCGATCGGTGCCATGTGGGGTGCCGAGGATCTGGTCGCTGCCATGGGCGGCAATTCGAGCAGGCATGCCAACGGCGAGTACCGCGCTGTGGCGCAACAGGTTCGATCGCAGACGCTGCTCGCAGCCAAGGCACGCGGGCTGTTCGCGTTGGACTCGGTCTATCTCGACATCCCCGATCTCGACGGGGTGCGCACCGAAGCCGACGACGCCGTGGCGATCGGATTCGATGGCAAGGTCGCTATCCATCCGAGCCACATCCCCGTCATTCGCCAGTCCTATGCGCCCACAGCCGAGGAAATCGACTGGGCCACGGCCGTGCTCGACGCCGTCTCGCACAATCGCGGCGTCTTCACCTTCCGTGGACAGATGGTCGATGCCCCGGTGCTGGCGCATGCTCGACGCATCGTCGCACGCAGTTCCCTCTCCTAGCCGAGTACTTGCACGCGCCGTTAATTGTCGGCGCGGTATGGTGGGTGGTCACGAGTACAGGTACCGAGAGGCACGGCAATGAGCGCACACGACCCCGCCCTCACAGCGCTGGCGCAGAACTGGTTGGCGCTGTCAGTACTGCACGGCCGTATCGAAGGTCGCATCGAACGCGCGCTCCAGGCCAACCACAACCTCAGTGCCCGCGAGTACTGGCTGCTCGACGTCCTGGGCAGGCAGCACGACGGAGTGGGCGGGCACCTGCAGATGAAGCAGGTGGCCGACGCCATCGTGCTGAGCCAGAGTGCAACGACGCGTCTGGTCACCCGGCTCGAAGACCGCGGATTGCTCACCCGGTACCTGTGCCCCACCGATCGCCGAGGCATCTACACCGACGTCAGCGAAGATGGACTTGCACTGCTCGAGGCCGCACGGCCCACCAACGACGCGGCCCTGCGCGACGCCCTCGACGAGGCGTCGACCGAGCCGGATCTGATCCCGCTCGTCGACGCCGTTCGACGCGCCGAGGGCTGAGAGTCTCTGCGCCTCGGCTCACTCGATCCGGTCGACGACCGTCCGAGTCGCATCGGCGACGAGTGCATTCATGGCCGATGAATCTTCGACGCCGGAGGTCGTCGTGCTGAGTACGATCAGCAGGATCTTCTGCCCGTCCGGTCCGAGCAGTAGACCTGCATCGTTGGAGACCCCGAAGCTGCCCGTGCCGGTCTTGTCGGCCGACGTCCACCGATCGGGAACACCGGCGCGGAACCGGGCGTCGGAGGTCTGTGTATCGGCCATCCACCCCAGCAGTCGATCCCTCGATCGGGTAGTCAGTACGTCGCCGTCGAGCAGGGTTCGGTAGCCGGCAGCCATCGAATTCGGCGTCGTGGTGTCGCGCGGATCCCCGGGAATGGCCGTGTTCAGTTCTGGTTCGGTGCGATCGAGCCGGAACTCGGTGTCACCGAGAGAACGTGCGAACTCGGTGAGCGCTGCCGTTCCACCAACCTCACGAATCAACAGATTGCCGGACGTGTTGTCGCTCTTGGTCAATGCGGCCGACGCCAGATCTGCGATGGTGACGATGGATCCCGGCTCCCAGTCGACGGCGGACTCGGGCACCTTGTCCTCCGCGGTGATCGTTCTGGTGTCGGTGAGCTGCAGCGTTCCTGCATCGACGGCCGCGAGTACGGCACCGACGGCATACACCTTGAACGTCGAGCAGAACGCGAAACGTTCGTCGCCGCGATGACTTTCGGTGGTACTGGAGGCGAGGTCGACGGCGCTGACTCCGAGTCGGGCCACATCCCTGGCCTCGAGATCGAGATACGTCTGTTCGGCAGTGGACTGTTCGGCACTCGATTGGGAGGTGCTCGCGGCTGTCCGCGGCGGTTCGGTGGTCGTCGTCGAGGAACAGGCAACGCCTGCAGTCAACGTGGCCGCGGCGATCGCGATGATCAGGCGGGTGGTTGTCGAGGTACGCACGTGGTCACCCGATCACAGAACCCCCGGTACGTAGCCACCGGACCCTCGGCCGTCCATTCAATTTCTAGCTTCGCAACTGCTCGCGGGCGCGACCGCCGGGTCGCGAAATCCGATCACGCGGCGCGAGACGACTGCAGTCACAAACACCGCCCACTCGCAGCGGCCGGTTGCACGAACACGAAAGCGGCAACCTTCCGTCGACCGATCTTCCTGCAGAACGTTTGAGTGTGATCCGAATCATAGAATTCTGTCTGCACCGATCTCTCGGCTCATATTATCGTTACTTCTGTTACGTAACGGAAGTACTCAATCGATATCAACCGATGAGGAGATTCCCAATGCACAGACTTTTGACTGTCGCTGCGGGGGCGTCCCTGAGCCTGGTTGGCGCGGCCACCCTCGGACTGGCAACCGCTAGCGCGGAAACATCACCACCACCGCCACCGCCGGTCGAAACCCCTCTCGCCAGTCCGCTCACGCCATTCCTTCATCAGGTCGGCTTCACGGAATGCGTGAACGGGATCGGCGAGGGCATAGGGACCGGAGCGCTCACCGGGGGTATCTCTACGATCGAAGCCGGCGCAGCAGGCGCCCTGCCAGGCGGGATCGCCGGCGGTATCGTCGGAGGTATCAAGAACTGCTGACCAGACGACAACAATCAGGAGGCACTCTATGAACGCCAGCAAACGCGCGCTATTGAGCCCGGTCGTCGGAGTCATCGTCGCACTGGCAATCATCTGGGGCATCGGCGGAGACATCCCGTTCTGGCGAGCCGCATTGATGGTGCTGGTCGGTGCGGGCGTCGTCTTCGGCCTGAACTTTGCGTGGGAATCCAATCCTTGGACCGAAGATCCCACAGTGGATGAGCACGAGCAGGTCGCGGCCCAATAGATGCACAGTTCGGGAGACCCTGGCCGTGACGCCATTCTCGGGTCTCCCGAACTGCAATCGCCCAGGGCAAGAACCACTGTCGCGCACGGAACCAATACAGGCCAGCTCGAAGCCGGTTCCATACGCCGCGCTGTCACTTGCAAGAGGGCAATGCCGTCTTCGCGCCGACGTCGCCGCGGAATATTTCGCGGACATCGAAGTCGTAGTAGACGGTGAAACCTTCTCGACGCTCGGTGACCGCCGTTCCGGTGAACACCGCGTTGTCCCCCGAGGCGAAGTCCTCGAGTTGCTGTTCGGCTTGCGTTCCATCTGTGTTGTAGACACAGGAGCAGGCATGAGCGACGCCCGACCGAGCGAACGTCAACGCGACCGTCAGCGGCGTTGCGAGAGCAACGACGAGAGCGTCCCGAATCACACGCTTCATACCGATAAGTCTCACAGAGCGCTCCGATTGGGCGCGGTCGACATCAGTCGTCGGCGGGGTCTCTGGCCAGCGGAGAAGCGCTCACCTTGTCCGACTCGGTGACGGTCGATTGGCCGTTGTGCTCTCGGAATTCTTCTCGGGTGAGCGGTTGCACCTTCACCCCCTCTGCTCTCAGTCCCATCACCAACGCGATGATCATCAGCGAGACCAGAATGAAGATCGGCAGCCCAATCACGGTGATGACCTGTTGCAGCGCTTGCAGTCCCGCTTCGCCTCCCAGCACGATCAGCGTGGCAGCCACCGCGCCTTCGGTGACGCCCCAGAACACGCGCTGCCGCACCGGGCCGGCCTCACCGTCGCCCGAGCACAACATGTCGATCACCAGCGATGCCGAGTCCGAGGATGTCGCGAAGAACAGGGCCACTACGACCACTGCGATTCCTTGGATCAAGGTCGCCGCCGGGAAGTTCTCGAAGAATGTGAACATCGCCAGCGGAATGCTCTCGGACACCGCGTCCGAGATCGGACCTCCACTACCCCCGATTCCGTCGATTCTCATTGCTGACCAACCGAATACGACAAACCAGACCAGCGTGAACAGCGACGGCGCAACCAGGACTCCGACGACGAACTGGCGAATGGTGCGGCCGCGCGAAATGCGAGCGAGAAAGACTCCCATGAACGGTGCCCAGGTGACGGTCCACGCCCAGTAGAAGACTGTCCACCCGCCCTGCCAGCCCCACCCTCCATCGGAGGTGAACTCGGCCATCGCGTCGTTCCAGAAGGACAACGGAACGATCTCCTGCGCGTAGTTTCCGAAGCTCTCGAATACTTGCCGCAGCAAGAAGACAGTGTCCGACGCGATCAGCACGAAAATCATCAAGCCGACCGCGACGAGGATGTTCAGATTGGACAACCGGCGCACGCCCTTGTCCAAACCGACAACGATCGAGGTCGTGGCGACCACTGTGAGCAGTCCGATGATCAGCACTTTCGACCACACGGCGTCGGGAAGTCCGACGAGCTCGCTCAATCCCGCGTTGATCTGAGACGTACCGAGTCCCAGCGACACAGCCAGCCCGAAGATCGTGCCCAGCACAGCGAACACATCGATCGTCTTACCGATCGGGCCCGAGATGCGTTCTTTCAGAATGGGATAGAACACCGAGGAGACGCGCATCGGCAACTTGTAGCGGTAGATGAAGAAGCCGAATGCCAAGCCCGGCAGCGTGAAGATGGCCCACGTGTGCAGACTCAGGTGATAGAGAGAGATGCTCATCGCGTCCTGGGATGCTTCGACGCTGTAGGCTCCACGCCGTCGAAGGGCGGTGCGGAGAAGTGCGAAATCGGCTCCGCGACGCCCCAGAACATCAGCACCGTTCCGATGCCGCCCGCGAACAGCATCGCGAACCACGACAAATTCGAGTATTCTGGTCTGTCGTCGTCATCCCCGAGCCGCAGGCGACCGTATTTACTGATGGCAACCCAGATCAGAAACACCAGCCAGACCGTGACTCCGATGATGAAGAACCATCCGAGATTGGTGACGATCCACTCTCGCCCGACGCCGAACGCGTTCCCGACCCAGTCCTGGAAGACGAGGAACAACACCAGCAGCGCGATAGTCAATCCTGCTGAGCTGAAGAAGATGTGATTGTCGGTTCTGAGGCCCAGTTTGCGGGCAAGTGTGTCCATGGTTGCCGTCACCATCCTCGACGGCACGGTTCGTCGGATTCGGATCATGCTCGGTCGTTGGGGCGTGCCGTCGCCGACCTTTAACCCTTCTTTACCGGAGCAGACCTGTCCACCGTTGCAGCCGATTTGTTACCTGGCCGACGTGTGAGCGCGCCCATTCCTCGCGTCGTACCACCGGCTGTACCGATGTCGCGAGGGCTGTCAGATGTCGAGCATCAGAGCTCGGTGGTCCGATACTTCCGGTGCCTCGACGATCTCGAAGCTTCGCACCACGGCTGTGGAAGAGACCAACATGTAGCTGGCACTCCGAACGTCTTTCGTATAGATCGATGTTCGCGTATCGGCATCTTCGACGAGGTCGGTCATCCCGTGCTCACCGAGTACCGCGAACGTCTCACTCGACGGCAGCAGATTGAGGTCGCCGCACAGGACGATGACATCGCTCGACGAACGAACATGCTCGATGATCTGCACCAGCTTCTGGGCCTGCTCCAGCCGAACAGGACTGTCGCCCTTGCCTGCTGGATCACGCAGACCGTGCAGTTGGATGACGGAGACGAACCTTTCGGCGACGCGATCGCGAACGGTGACCGTCAGAGCAGCTCGTGGACGGTCGCCCACATCCCAGACCGCGTGATCGACGAACCGTGAATGGACGAACCGCGCGTCGAGCCCCACGACGGGGACGTCGTCACGCACCCAGGTCGCGATCCCGAAGTCCTGACGCAATTCGACACCGTCGGCGTCGGTGACAGGTCCGGCGTCGTTGGCGACGAAGTACGGCGTGTAGTCGGTGAGCACCGCCGAGACGTCGTCGAACAGACTCAGCCGCTGCGGCAGTGTGCGCTCGCCGTCGGCGAAGGTCGACCATCCCGACCGATGTGCGGTGCGCGTGACTTCTTGGAGACAAATGACCTCCGCGTCAACGGTTTCGAGCCAGGCAACGAGCTCGTCGAACATCGCGCCACCCCACGCATTGATCGATACGATTTTCACGACGTCATGATGGCAGACGCCGTCGAGACGCGGTAGTCGATTTCTCTTGCACTGGCCCGAGCGACCCGTGCGATCGGACGAGGTATGCGATCGTGGGGTGGTGGAACCCATGCGCCCGGTCGACTATGTGGAGCAGCCGCCTGATCCGGCTACGCGACGCAAGCAGCGTTGGCGGCAGCTGTTTCTCGTATGCCTGGTGATCTGCCAGTTCATTGCCTTGACCGTGTACGACATCGAGTTCTGGTGGGCGCTCGTGGGCACTGTCATCGCATGTGGGCTGTACGAACTTTTTTGGGCCGTGATCAACCGCAACATGTCCGACCAGGGCTGACTGCTACACGCGGTCGATCCGGAGTCGTTGGGCCTCGCCTCCTCGATCGTTCGGTGTTCGGTCCATCCAGCGAGACGCTCACGCAGACTGACGATCTCGCTCTTCCTGACCATCGCAACTACCAGCGCGACTGCTACTGGTACCCCTACCTCGACGGCACCGCTCGGACAACGACGTCCATGTCGAAGGGTGGAGTTCCACGACAGTGGGCCGATCGAGATTGCCCAGGGCAGAACCGGCGAGTGGCCTCAGGCCGGTTCGAGTCCGTTCGGTGGAACCGTGAACGGTTGCGCGTCGTAGATCGGTTCGCGGAACACGACCGAACTTGCCACGGTTGCGTACACGATGCCTTCCACATCCGGCGCAATCGGTTGAGATAGCACTTCACCGACGGGCCCGAAGATCTTCGATTGACCGTGACCGTCGAGCAGCAAATGGTCTTCGCCCTCGGGTATTCGCAGCAGGTCGCGAAATGTGGGAGTAGACACGATGCTGGACGCAAGCGGCGGTGAGGTCGGGCGGCGACGCCATGAACCTCCGGAAAATACCGGGATGGATCACCCCCGACCTGCCTCATAAGCATCGCCACCGCAGCGTCCGGTCCACCCAGTGCCGAACCATCGGGGATCTGCACGGCTGGTGGGTTGTCATTGCACCATCTCGCCCCTGTGCTACGCCATGGCCGACGTGTACGTCGACTTCCGCGACCAACACACCGCAAGCGCACCTGTTGTGAACGTGCTCGGAACGAAAGGTCAACTCCGCGCCGCTCCCGAATCGCAGTATTCATCAGATCGGCGAGACACGACGTTTCTTGGGCCGAAATGGGCTCAAGACTCCCAGGGCCCAGACACGAAGAAACCGTCCCTGGACTTCGTCTACACTGCGTCCCTACGGCGTTCGCAGTGCCCCTTGCATATCGGCCGCCATATTAGGGTTCTCGAGCATCTCCACGATCGTGGGGCGAAGGTCGATATACCGATCATCTGCAGTCATCGAGACAAGCATGTCGCGAACAGGAACATCCTCCTCGAGATACAGATCCTCGAGCGTACCGAGGAGATACTCGTGCGCATTGAATTCGAGGTCGTCGCTTATCAGATACCCGATGACCTCGCATAGTCCTCGAACCCCGAAGCGAAGCACGAGCGTTTCCGCCGCGATACCCATCGGCCCCATATCGGGATACCGCAGCTGCTCGGCTACGAGAAGAAAATCGCGTTCGCCCTCGGCGTTGCTGCGAAACCAGCGCAGACCGGTCGAGACCGAAGCCCAACCCCCCTGCCGGAGAGCCGTCTCTGCTTCTTCGCGCGAGGTTACTAACGCATCCATGGTTCTAGGAGTTCATTGCAGAGCCCTGTGAACCCGCCGCGAGTGTAGGCCGATCCAGCAAATCCGTGATATCGAGAAAACTGTCATCTCGGTCTAACTCCATAAGCATGTCCCGGATCGGTACACCGTGATCTAGGTACAAGTCGTCGAGGACCGCGAGCAGATAGTCATGACAGCTGAAATCGATCTCATCAGAGACTAGAAAGGTAATGACAGCAGCCAAGCCCGAAGAACCATATCTGCGGATCAGCGCCTCTGCAGCAATCTCCATCGGAACGATATTGGTGGGATACCGCAGCATTTCGACCAAGATGTCGAAGTCGGTAGGCCCTTCGGCATGTCCTACCAACCATCGCAAGCCAACCGAGACCGAAGCCCAATCCCCCTGCTGGAGCGCCTTCTCTGCTTCTTCGCGTGAGGCTGCTGTGTCATCCATGGCCGCATTCTCTCCAATCATGTCGTCTTCTTGCTGTAGTTGTCGGCGGCCAGTCGGTCGCGTGCGGCATCGCGCTGCGCTTCCAAGCCTGGGCCCTGGACTTGCACAGTGTTCAGATCTGATTCGCGATCGACCATGTCCAGGTTGGCTCTCGCTTGTTCACGCTGAGCTTCCAGTCCGGGTCCTTGGGTGTGCGCTATCTGTTGGTCGCGGGATTGATCAGCGGGGGTGTAGCTGGTTTCGAATTCCGTTCGTGCTTGAGCACGCTGAGCTTCCAAACCTGGTCCTTGCAGCTGCGTGTCCTGTTGGTTCTGTGTTTGCGCAGCGGCCGTATACCCGGCGGCTCCAGTAGTGGCAGCGCCCGAGCTTTGCTTCGGAGGTTGAGCCGAGTTGAGCGGCGATGCGGGGGCGGCGCTTCGTTCCGATTCCGGTTTCCATGCGCCAGCACTGGCAATCTCTTCATCTGTAGCGGGACGTGTGTTCTTCTTGTCCTGTCGCGGACGTTCCGTACCGTCAGGGGCCCGGTCGATAACCACGTCGACGACATGCGGGGTCTCAATCGGCCCGTGCGACTTTCCTTCGAGATCTGCCCTCCTGATCATGGTCCCATTTTTGTCGTATTCAGCCCAGTACGCGACCTTCCCGCTGTCGTTCAGTCGGACGAGTGCACCGTTTTTCGGACCGTCTGTGAGCGGAAAATCGTTCCGCTGCCGACTTGAGGGTCCCGTGCCGGTGTAGACGTCGGCGTTTGCGAGTTTCTCGGCCAGTGTGGGAGGTGGGACGGGAACCGTCGACGGCGTGTCGCCGGTAGGGGCATGACGACCTGCTTGTTCCGCCGCGTCCTTCGCTGCGTTTTTGCCTGCGTTCAGGGCCGCAGACGTGCCCTTGCTGCCGACGAGCGCGGTGACGATGTTTCCTGTGACTTTCCCTGTGGCATAGGCGCTGTCGCCGCCCGCGTAGTCATCCCATGCGACGGTCTCCTTACCGACGTTCTTCCACGAATCCTTCACCCCCGGTGCGCCGTCGCCGCCGAGGCCGACCAAGGCCCCGACTCCTTGCCAGGACTCTTCGACCCCAGGTCCGCCCTCACCCCCGAGCCCGACGAGCGGGCCCATCCCCACCACATTGTCCTTGACCGACGTTCCCACTCCCGCGCCGAAATCTTTCACTCCGTCGAGAACACCGCTCCAGGACGGGTCGGCCAGAATCGGAAAGATGGAGTCGGGCCTGGGATAGACGTGTTGAACCAACTCGTCCCCCTCGATCTCGTACTCGGTGGGGACAGGTTCTCCTGTGGCGTCGTACGCCCACGGTGCGTCGTAGTGCGTGACCTCACGTCCTGCCGCATCGAACACCGAGACCGAGCCATCAGGGTTCTCGGTCGCGTGTCCGCCGTCGGGGACGTGCAGCGGGAATCGGTAGCTGCGCGGCGAAGTCGCATCGTTGATGAGCACCAGGGTGCGTTCGCCACCGTCCTCGTTGGGCACGGTGATCTGCTCGAACCCTCCGGGTGCATAGCGGACCACAGGCGCGCTGGCCGTACCGACGACACCGGCCAATGCAGATTCCGGAGTCCGAGGACCGACCGGGGAACGACGCCCGCGCACTCCGATCCCGCCGGC
>NZ_BAOX01000011.1:0-43810 GCF_000813105.1 Rhodococcus sp. BS-15
CTCGAGCCCGCCGAGGACGTGGGAGTGTGCCTCAAGCACATTCAGTCGAGGGCGGGCGTCTCCCAATCCACCGCCTCGCAGTACATGGCCGTGCTGCAACGAGCGCAGCTGGTGACGAGCACCAAGATCGGCCCCTGGGTGCATTACAAACGCAACGACGAGTACCTCGATCGACTGGCCGAGACGATCAAGTCCGATCTGTGAAGTCTGCAGGCGGTGGGTTCGACCGGGGCTTTCGTCTTCGGCTCGACACCAGGTTGATGACCCCGGACAGTGCGAGACTGCCGCCGGGATAGACCAGCAGTCCGGAGGAGAAGATGACGGGTTCCGAAGCGTCCTTCACCATGTACACGGCACCGATGCCGGTGAGAACCACTCCCGCAACGGTGGCAAGCGCGATGGTTCGCCGGCTCTGACGGGACAACCGCGTCGAGATCAAGGCTGCGAAACCTGCGAAGACGCAGAGGAAGATCGACGCGATGAGCAACGCGTCCCACTTGACGACTGTGGCCACGAAGAACATGGATCCGCCGATGAGGAGAAGGGCCAGCTCCGGAACGGGTTGTCGCTGTGAGGGGTCGACAGTCATGGTGGTAATTCCCTCGCGAGATCCACCGCGCGAATGAGCGATGCTGTCTCGAACGGTAGACCGTGCGCGGCCGCAGCATCGGCAGCACGCTCCCGTAGAGTTCGGGGGTCTGTCGCGCAGGCGATCGCGTGCAGGTCGATGCGTTGCAACAGCTTCTTGGTCACCGGTCGTTTGCTGTCCCAGAATGCCAGCGCGGCAATGAGATCGGTGGCCTCCTGGCCGCTCAACAGCACATGGGCGACGGCGCATGCCGCTGGGTCCTCGAACGGCAGGAGATAGGTGGCGTCGTCGAACACCGCAGGTCTTCCGTCGTAGGGGCCGACCATCCTGAACTGCGGAACCTTGTGGAATCCGGAGATCGCGATCTTGTACGGAGCGAACGTGTACGGCCCGACACCGAAGATGCAGAACCGGGCGCGACTTCGGTAGATCGACGACTTCCGGCCGTCGAGAGCTGTCGCGTTGTCGGTGAGGTACTTCCACAGCTTCGGCGCGCTGTCCGCCAACTGCGCGGTGTCGTCACCGGTGTGCGATTGCGGCACGATCATCCACCGCGACACCTCGCTGAGTTTGTCGCGGTAGACGTCGGTGCATTTGAACAGGGGAAACAGGAAGTCCTTCTCGACGTCCACCGAAGCTCCGAGTTTGGTTCGCGGGCCGTCGTTCTCGGCCAATTCCATGACGGCAGACGCGTCGTGTTTGATGCCCTGACGCCACATCAGTGGACTGATGCCATCGAACTGCTTGCTTCGCTCGTAGGCGTCGACATCCGCGACGAGTTGTCCGTCGACCACTCCGATTCTGCTGCTGGGGTGCGGTGCATCCATGCTCGGATACATCTGTGCAGTGTGGTCGGTTGCACCGGTTCCGAGTTCGACCACGAACCAACAGGCATCCACTCCGGCGTCGAACCACTTCTTGGCGTCGATGGGTCGCAGACTCGAACCGGTGATCGGAAGGCCGTGCCGAGCGCAGTGCAACAGAACGTTTCGGGCTACCTGGGTCTTGCAGATCATCGCAACGGTGGCCGGGCGATCTGCGAACTCGGCGAACAATTTGATCCAAATGAACTCCGCGATATCGAAATTGGAGCTTCCGGTGATCGCATCTATTCCGCGCACGTTCCCGGTGTTCGCACGAGCCGGTCTGTTGCTGGACCCCAGAACCGACAGCTGAGAGTTGGTCACCCACGGTGGGTTGCCGACGACGAGGGTCGGGCCCGGATCCGACGTCCATGCGATGTCGCGGGCCAAGTCGAAATCGAAAATCGAGGCGGTGATCACCCTGCCGAATGCCGATGCGGCCGCGGCGTACTCGGGCTGCACTTCGATTCCGACGCGTTCTGCCTCGGGGTGGCTCTCGCCGACAACCGACAGGAAGTTCCCCACGCCGCAAGTGGGTTCGAGAACGCGAGTCCATTGTCGTCGTGGCAGGGTGTTCACCAACGCACGTGCCAACTCGATCGGGGTCTGGAAGTCCCCGAACTCGTTGTTGGGCATCGATGCTCCGGCGCTAAAGTGGACGTCGATGAAGCTTTCGCGTGCGGCCCTACTGCTGTCAACTCTGGTGTTCATCGGCGCTCTGACCTGGGTCGCCGTCACTGCGGGGGATCAAGTGCCCGCGCACTTCGACGGGTCCGGTCAGGTCGATCGCATGGACTCGAAGCTGTCCTTCCTGCTCACGATGGGAGGCATCGGATTCGCGGTGATCGCGTTGTTCGCGAGCATCGGTTGGTGGTTCCCCAAGGTTCCGGCGTCCATGGTGAACCTGCCGAGTCGGACGATGCACGAGTACTGGACTGCCGCCGAGAACCGACCCGAGCTGAACCGAAAGATGGCCGAGGACCTCGAGTGGATGGGCGCGGCAACGGCACTGCTGTTCGCCTGGATCGCCGGCGTTGCGGGTGCGACGACTGGCGACTCCGTCACCGTCTGGGTGCTCGCGGTACCGACGGCGCTGTACCTGCTGGCCATTCTTGGATACGTGGTGTTCGTGGTCAAAGGTGGCCGGTACCGCGTGCCGAAGGACTGACTCAGGGGAGTGGCTGCAGCATCGCCAGTTTCGAGCCGGACTGAAGCAGATAACTGCCGTCGGCGGCGTCGACCAGGATGTCGAGGCTGCCGGTGCCCTCCTCTGGAAACATCATCGACCATTTCGCCGTCCAGACAGTCACGCCGCTCGTGACGTCGACGGCGGACAGATCGGTGCCATCGGACATCAACGCCAGGTTGCCGTCGTTGCCGAAGACGCTGCCAGTGAGCTCGGACTGCCAGAGCTGCTCTCCCGATCGCAGATCGATCGCGATCGTATCGGCGTCGGTGCTGGTGAGACCTACATGCCCAACGACCGACCGCAGTGTGCCGACAGTGCGAGGCTCGTTCCATTCGTCACCGGGACGGTCGTAGACCAAGTTCGAGTCATTCCACCTCTCTTCCCCTGACTCTCGGTCGATTGCCGTGTCCCCCAGAACCAAGGGGATCGATGCATCGGTGGGGTCGTCGGGCGACGGTCGCTGTAGCGCCGGTGCGGACGACCTCGCCAAGACCGTGCCGTCGCGTCGGAACGCGACGGTGCCCGTGACATCCGACGAGCTGCCATTGCAATCGAAGGTGGATCCGATAGCCAATCCACCCGCTGTTCGTTGCTCGGCAAGCATGCAATCTTCGAGTATGTCGGTGCTCCACAGCTGTTCACCGGTCGAGGCGTCGAACGTGGAGAAGTCGCCCCCGACGTCGAAGGTTCCGATGTCGTCATCCACCTTCAGCGCGGTGGTGTAGTCGTCCTCCCATCCGGCCCACGCATGCAACGGAACCGTCCAGTCGGCGCTCGGATTCTCCAGCGTTCCGCGGTGCAACAGTACGTCGTCGTCCTCGAGGTTGCCCGACGTCGTGTAGATGCGGTCGTTCGCGACAGTGACGGCGAAAAGATCGAGATCAGTGGGGTAGTTTCGTGATTCGCCGGTCTCCGGATCGAAGGTGACATAGCCGGGCGTCTCGCCCCAGATGGGCTGGTGGCACACGAGTCGGCCGTTCAGCGGCTCGTCGGCGCACGCCGCTAGATCCGGGGCCGGGGTCTTCCACAGAACGGTGCCGTCCGTGGTGTCGATTCCGACCATGAGTGCCTCGTCGTTGCCGGATTCCGAGGACACGACGGCCAGTGTGAGAGCTGTGTGGCCGATCAGAGTCGAGCCGGCTCCCCACGCATACATCGAACCGGTACGCGGAGAGGCGAAGGTGGCTCCCTCCAGCCCCATGTCCGCCGCGTCGACGGACCATGCCAACCCCGGTGCGTCGTCTGAAGAATCGGTGATCTTCTTGATGGTCGTGGATCGATCCTGTGTCACAACGGCTACCGCTGCACCGACCGACAGCGTCGCGACGATCGCCGCAACGACCAATTTCGCGGTCTGGTTCCATCGCATCATCGAAGGTCCAATCCTGCTGTGTTCGCCAGGTTTTCGAGAAGTGCCGGGTCCTGCACCGGTTGTGTCGTCGACACCGTGATCTCGAACCCCGACGGCGTGACGACGGAGACCGAGGAACCCGGCCCGTACTCGTCCGGTGAGACGAGCTGGGGCTCCTCCGTTGTCGTCGAATCGGATTCGATGTCAGGCGTGGCCCGGACAACGCTGATCGTGAGTTGCCCGGCAATGCTGTTCACCGTCTGACAAAGCCCCGAACCGAATTCACTGGTGTGCAACGCACCCAACGGTGGAGTCGGAGCAAGCGCCGCCGCATCTGCCCGCCGGAGAGCGTCGTTGAGTGTTCGGATCTCGTCGCGGGAGAACGACGCCGTCGGTGAGTCGTCCCAGCCGGCGTAGCAGTCGGCGGCATTGCCCGGTGTTACGGCAGGGACGGGAGCAGTGATCCTGAGGGCAGGGTCGGCGGCTATTCGGACCAGGTCGTCGAGCGTCAGTTTCAACGTGTCCGGATCGTTCCCGCCGGAGACCGAGGCAGAGACGACGGATCCGTCCGACGTGTACGCGGTGGCCGTCCGGGAGTAGGTCCGCTGACCGTTGGTTTCGCGCCACGTGTCGTCGGTGTCCAGCACCGTTCCGTCCGGCAGACTCCGCCGCTCATCCACTTGGCCGGCCACGCAAGGTGGTGGTTCGGTCGAGTCTGCCGGGCCGACACCGACACTGAGATAGTCCGACTGGTCACCCGAGGCCAGTGGGGCGGATGCGTGCGCCGAGTCGAGGACGAAATCCTGAGATTCACCCGACGCGGGTATCGGGCCGAAGTACACGGACGTGGTCGACGAGATCTCGGCGGGAAGCGCTGCCACCAACGCCTCGGACATGAGGTGAGCTCTGGGGCCGTTGTACCAGGGGGCGGCTGGATTGTCGTACGAGTCGTCGCCCGTCGTAACGAAAGCGAAGGATGAGGATTCGCTCGGAGACTCGACGGTGTCGCACCCCGGAATGCTTGCCGACGCGTCGACCTCCGGGGTGACCACCACGTACTCCCGTTGCGGTGGCTCCGGAACTGGCGTCGCCGATGTCGTTGGCAGTGAGGTCAATTCGGGTTCCTCGGCTGGAGTGGTCAATCCCGCTGCGACCACACCGAGTGCCACTATCGACACGAGGACGAGTGTGTTCAACAGCGCGGAGCGATTGCGTTCGGTGGGCTGCGTGTCCTCGTCCATGACCCTCGTTCCATTCGCCCCTATCGCGACGAATGTCGCGCACTATTCATACCATTCGTTTTGCTAAGCGAGCTGGGTGTGGCCGCAGATGACATCCTCGCTGCACTCGACTACGTCGCCGACGGAATCCGGCGGGTTCGATGACAGGCAGCCGGTCGATGCTCAGTGCGTACCGAGTCCGTCGAGGAGAAGTTCACCGACGAACGTCGCGTTGTCCTGCGGGCTGTTCTGTCGTCGGGTGAAGCACCGCATCAGCAGAGTGTTGGTGATGCCTGCAGCGAGATCGACTGGGCTCGAGCCCTTTCGGAAGATACCGGTGTCCTGCCCTCGTGCGATGACCGGTGCGATGATCGACGGCAGGTTCAGCTTGTCCTTGATCGAGATCAGTCCCTCCGGCTCGCCGTAGGTGTCGTGTGCGACGGCGACGAGGAGAGCGTCCATGAATTCGAGTTCGTCGGCGGCGAGTTGCGCGCACCGCAGCATGTGGTTCTGCAGAATCGTGAGATCGTCGAGGCCCAGCAACTGGTCGTCGGCCACCGACTCGCGAAGACGATCGACTCGGCTCTGCAGCGCTGCGACGATGACGGACGGCTTGGTCGGAAACAGTGTCTTGCACGCCGCCCTCGGCACTCCTGCGATATCGGCGACGTCGTCCATACGCGTCATGAAGTAGCCACGCTTTCCGAACTCGTCGCGCGCCGCGGTGACGATCGCAGCACGCGGATCGCGGGGCAGGGGCCGTTCCTCGACCGGCACACCGACATCTCCCACGACGTCATCGAGGTGCTGATGATGTCCCGACGTGTCGACGACGGCCCCGAGGAAGGCGAGCACCGCGTCGGACATCACATCGGCCGAAACGGACGCGGCGTCCACCTGACTGCGGATGCGAAAGCCGTCGACGACGGCATTGACCGTCACTGCGAACGATCGGGCCGTGAAGGGACGGCGAAAGGCTCCCCCTTCGGGAGCGAACAATGCCTCGAATGCGTCCAGTACGGCGTCGTCTCGAACACGGTAGCCACCGGCGAGTGCCGCGGAAGCAGGTCCGCGGAAAACATGGTCGAGAAGAGTTGCGGTGGTGCTCTTCTGGTCGACGATTGCCGGAAAATAGCGCGCAACGAGCGTCGACACCCCTGCGCGAATCGAGTCGCCACTGTTCGCCATCTGTGTGCGAACTGTGTCGTGAACGTCGGTGGGTAGTGGTGTTCGGGACAGATGCTCGACGACCGTGCTGAGGAAGTCGGATTTGGTATTGAACTTGCGGAAGAACGTCGCTGTCGACGAGTCGGCCTCGTGGACGACGTCCTCGATACGTAGTCCGCGCTCGAGAATCCTCTGCGGATGCGCGATCAACAATGTGACACCCGCCTCGACGAAGTGGGCGGCGGTCGCGTCGAGCTCGGTCATAGAGGCGGACTTTACCGAGGTGGGGTCGAGCACGTCGCCGCAGGTGACAGCGTTCACTCTCAGGTGAGAGCGACCTGGGTCATTCCTCGGAGTGACCCAGCGGAGTGAGTGCGGTGTCATTGGCCGTGTTCGCGCCACCGGGACAGCGGTGGTGCCAGAAATCGAGGATCTCCATGACTGTGCTCGACATCCGCGTCGGCGACGCACCCGACCCACGGCTCAGCGCTCGTGAAATCGAAGTACTCACCGCCTGGCTCATCTCTGATTCCAAAGCGGAGGCGTCGCGCTCGCTCTATCTCTCGATGGGAACCGTCAACACACATCTGACGCGCATCAGAGCCAAATACACGGCAGTGGGGCGAACGGCACCGACCAAAGCGACGTTGCTGGTGCGCGCACTGCAGGACGGGTTCATCGACATCGACGAGCTGTGAGCAGTCAGCGCGACGACGAAGCCGACCGGCCCTGGTGAGTGAATCAGCGACACCGATCCAGTACAGGACGAGTGCGCCGATCACCGAGCCTGCTGTCGTCCAGACAACGCACTCAGCAGCGTCATGCCCCCTGAGATCAGGTGAACCCGGCGAGGGGCTGGATGATTTCGCTGGGAAGAAAATTGGACATATGGAACACTCGAACGTGTGAACCGAGTCTCCCGGATAGTGCCCGCTGTTGCCGCCACCACACTCCTGCTGAGCGCCTGCGGGTCCTCGGAACCGACACAGACGCCTACGGACGACACCACTGCGGCATTCACATCTGCGTCGTCCACGGCCTCGAACCCGAGCGCCGCGACCGTATACAACCTGCCGGGTAGCGGCGTGTTCCCCGAGGGCATCACCGCCGCCGACGACACGTTCTACGTGACCTCGACGTCCGACGGCGCAGTGTTCCGCGGGACTGTCGGATCCCCGGATGTGTCGGTGTTTCTCCCTGGCGGCGCGGACGGACGCACCGGCGCCGCCGGAATCGACGTGACCGACGAGGACGATCGCAGCGACTACCTGGTGATCGCCGGTGGAGCCGCGGGCAAGGTGTGGGTGTACGACGCCGACTCCGGCGAACTGGTTGCCACGTTCGGAAACGGCCTCGGCACCGATGCCACGTTCCTCAACGATGTTGCCATCGCCGACAACGGCGATGCCTACGTCACCGACTCACGGAACCCGGCGCTGTACCGGATCCCGTTCGAGCAGATGACGGCAGGCGTGCAGGACGGACAACTGGAGACGTTCGTGAACTTCGACGGCACCCCCTTCGTCTACGGGGAGGGATTCAACGCCAACGGAATCGTCGAGAACGACGACGAATCCGCGTTGATCGTCGTGCAATCGAGCACCGGCAACCTGTACCGGATCGACAAGAGCTCGAAAGAGGTCACACAGGTCGACCTCGGCGGTGCCACGGTCACCAACGGTGACGGGCTCGAGATGGACGACGACACCTTGTACGTCGTTCGCAATCGTGACGGTCTCATCGCCACAATCGACCTCGACGACGACGGCAGAACTGGCGCGGTCACCGGAGAGATCACCGACCCATCGTTCGCCTACCCGACAACCGTTGCAGCCATGGACGATCGGCTGTTCGTAGTGAACAGCCAGTTCGACAAGCGTGGGGGAGAGCCTGTCGAGCCGTTCACCGTCAGCTCGGTTCCGGAGTAGAGCGGCTTCGCCGCACGTGCACGAAAGTTCGTAGTGGAGGTCGAGTTCCCGCGCACCACGATCAGTGGGCGAGGATGGCGTCGATCTGACCGATTGCCTCCGTCATGCCCTCGACCATGCCCATTGAATCGAGCAGCTCGAGCTGTTCGATCGAATCGAACCGGCTTCGAATTGTCATGCGTGTCAACGCATCCGCTCGTTCGAGAGTCACGGCCGTGTGAATGATGGGCATCTCCGAGGATGGATTGCCGCTCTCGTCGGTGAATCCGTCGTCGAAGCTCAGCGACGACAGCGCAGAGATGTCGGTGAAGACCCAGTAGTAGGTGATCTTCTCACCATCAGGTCCGGTCATGTAGTAGGTGGCGCGCCTCCCGGAACGAAGTCGTGCGTCTCGAACGTGGCAGGCCAGGTGGGAGGACCCCACCAGCGTTCGAGCTGACGAGGGTCCTCCCAGATCTGCCAGACCTGCTCGACCGACGCGGCGAATTTGGCGACGAGGGTGAGGGCGAGTTGCTCGGTGTCCTGGTGAGAGCTGACGAATGGCATCAGGTGGTACCTTTCCGGTCGTTGGTGAAGAGATCGTCGATCCGTTCGACGCGTTGTCGCCAGATCTCCTCGTAGGTATCGAGCAAGGCGCGAGCGTGTGCGATGGTGTCCAACCGAACTCGCACGATCTGCTCCCTGCCACGCTTGTGTTTGGTGATCACGTCAGCGCGTTCGAGAACCGCGACGTGCTTCTGCACAGCGGCAAAACTCATGGCGTAGTGAGCCGCCAACTCCGATACCGACTGTTCGCCGACAGTGACCTTCGCGACGATGTCGCGCCGCGTCTTGTCGGCGAAGGCCTGGAACAGGCGATCGACCTCGGCGTCACTCATCTCATCTACAACCATTTGGTTGTAGATTATGCCGAGGTTCGGACTTCGTCAAGGGTGTTCGGCGTCGCTCGTCGGCGTGCTGCGTAGTGATCCGATCGCCGCGGCGACCACGGTGTCGATGAATTCCGCGTCACACGGAACGCGGGTGAGGAAATGGCGAAAGTGGATGGGGGCAATGAGCAGTTCTATCGCGGTGCGGGCATGCGCGTCGGCACCGGCGGAGATCTCACCCCGTGCGATTGCATGTCCGATCATCACTTGGTTTGCCTCGAAACGTTTCTGCCAGAATGTGTTTCGCGCCAGCTCGATGTCGGGGGAGTCGGTGACGAAGGCAAGCGCTCGAACCAGGCCATGGCCCAGGGGTGAGTTCAGATACGCGCTCAAAGTGGTGGCAAGTGTCGTTAGATCCCCGCGCAGCGAGCCGGTATCGGGCCGCGGGAGGGTGTGCTCGCTGGCGGCGAGCATCGCGTCGAGTACAAGATTTTCTCTAGTGGCCCACCGTCGGTAGACAGTGCTGTCACGTACGCCGGCGCGGCGGGCGATATCCGGAATGCCGACCTTGTCGACGCCGCCCTCGATCACGGCGTCCAGTACGGCCTGGTGTACCGCAGCTCTGACGTGAGCCGTCCGTCCCCCTGGCCGTCGGCGTGGTGCAACGTGATCGGTGTTGTCAGCCATCCGTGAATGCTATTGCAGTGTCCCTTGCGTTAGGCGTTCGAGCCGCCTACCGTGCCTTAAGGCAGAACTGTCTGCGTTTAGGGGCGGGGGAGTAGCCGGTGGCATCGTTGATGGATTGGGGACGGCGTATAGCGGTCAGCGTGAGAGCGCTGACCCGCAGCACCGAACGTGCCGCGCACAGGCGAGGTGTCGCGCCGTTTCTACCGCGGCTGTTCGTCGACCGCTTCACGCATCTCGGCGGAATCCCGGATGCAGAATTCCGGAGTCAGCTGTCGGAATGCCGTTCGTTCGACGATGACCGGTGGGCTCCCTACTGGTCGACGTTCGCCGACGGACACCTCGCGCGCGCAGACGAGGCGTTGTTCCGATTGGGTGCCCCCGAGAGTGCCCGGTTGCTCGACGCCCCCGACCCCTCGGCACTGACGGCACTGGGTGAGGCACTCGCGCCAGCGGCGACAATTCTTGTCGATCGTGGCACGGTGGCAGATCCGGAGGTACCGGCACGGTTCGTCGCAGCGCATCCCGAGGCATCCGACGCGGTTGTTGCGATGGACGGTTTGATCAAAGCGCTGGTGTACGACTTCGTTGCCGCGTGGCCTGGCGGCAGTCCTCAACGCCAGCGTGCCTACCGCCGCTCGTCGCGCTTGTCGGAAACGTTGTTGCAGGCCATGGCGCCGACGATGGGGTACGACGTCGAAGTGCTCGACATCGTCTTGCCCGGCACCTCCGATCGGGTGCACGGCGTTCTCGCGTTGCCGACTGGTGCGACGAACATGCCGACGGTTCTGGTCACGAACGGCTTGGAAGGCACCATCGCCGAGACTCTCTTTCCTCTCCTGGCTCGGCGCGAGGCCGGTCTCGCCACCTTCGTCATGGAGATGCCCGGTACATATTCGTACAGCGACCCCATGACGGTGGCGGCCGAGATCGTCTACAGGTCGGTGATCGACTTTCTCGCTGCCGACAAGCGCATCGACGGCGAGCGATTGGGCATCATGGGTTTCAGCTTCGGCGGTTACTGGGCCGCGCGTATGGCCGCTGTGGACCCTCGTTTGAAAGCGGCGGTGTCCAATGGGCCGCTCACACACCGGAGTTTCGGTGTGGTCAATTCGATCGGCATGCCGGAGGTGATGCTGTCGACGCTGAGCCGGACGCTCGGTGCCACCAGTATTGCCGGCCTGTTGCACAAGGTATCGAAACTCTCTCTGCGACAACTCTATCGAGACATCGGCATCCCACTGTTGGTGATCAACGGGGCTCAGGACACTCTCGCCAGTACCCGCGACTCGATCGACCTCGCAGTCGCTGCGCCCAACGCGCAGCTGGTGCTCTATGCCGACGACGACCACTGTGCGATGGGCAACGCCGAGCACTGGTCGTTGCTGTCGACTCGCTTCCTCTGCGAGCATCTGCTGGACCCGTCGAGAAAATAGGCTTTGCCGACTCCTGACTGCCGGTGTCCTGGGGACGTCACCGAGCAAAGGCGATCGTTCAGGCACCATGGAGCGTGGGCAGCCGACCGTGCCGTCCCAGAGGAGAGCGATGTGACTGTTCGACCAGCGAAGGTGGGCGCACTGACGATCGTGCTGGGCGCACTCGTGGTGCTGGTTCTCGATATCCACACTGCATGGCAGACGCCCTCCCATCTGCGTCGAACGATCAGCGAGTACGGACTCGGCGCGCAGCAGTGGGTGTTCTCGATCGGCGTCGTTCTGCTCGCTCTCGGTTCGGCGCTCACCCTCGCGTCCGCGATTCGACATCGCCTCACTCGGCCTGGTGCGACCGCTTCGATCTTCCTCACACTGTGGACCGTGGGACTCGTCGCCGTCGTCGCTGTGCCGAAGCAGGATTGGTCGAACGACGCCTCGCTCAGCATCGGCGGCACGATCCACCGACTGGGGGCAGCGGTGGCGTTCGTCAGCATCCCCGTTGCGGTGTTCGCGTTCTCTCGCCCGTGGCTTCGTGACGCTGTGTGGGCAGTGCGCGCCCGCGTGACCATGGGACTCAGCGCGCTGTCCTTTGTGACGTTGATGCCGATCGTGTACGCGCTGGCTGTGGGAGCAACCGGCTCGCGTCCTTGGTATCGCGTCGTCACACTCGGCTATGTGGAGCGGGTGCTCGTCGTAGCCGAAGTGATCGCGCTCATCTCGCTCGCCCTGTGGGTGTGGGCGGCAGAACGTCGGAATGCGGCCACGGAGTCGGCACAGGAGATCCGGTCCTCACAGCCTGTCTAGGGAACCGCCGACAACTCACGTATTGGCGATCGTACTATTTCGCCAGTGTGGAGGCGACGGACACCGACACCGCGGCCGCTGTCGCAGCGCTGTTGCCACCGCGATAGACGACGAATCCCGACGACCCAGTTGCTCGGTCGTCGGGAATCGCAGATCGAATTGCTCTGTCAGCGAGCGAGTTCCACTTCGGCTTCCTCGTCGACGAAGGGGTCGCCGTTTCGCGGAGCGTTGTAGCGCTCGAGGTCGAGGATTCCTTCGCGCTTGGCGACGATGGTCGGCACCAATGCCTGACCGGTCACGTTGACTGCGGTGCGACCCATGTCGACGATCGGCTCCACCGCGAGCAGCAGACCGACACCGGCGAGCGGCAACCCCAGGGTCGACAGTGTGAGTGTGAGCATCACCGTCGCACCTGTTGTTCCTGCCGTTGCCGCGGAACCGATCACGGACACCACGATGATCAGCAGGTAATCGGTGATGGTCAGATCGATGCCGTAGAACTGAGCGACGAAGAGCGCCGCGATCGCGGGATAGATTGCCGCGCAACCATCCATCTTGGTCGTCGCCCCGAGAGGTACCGCGAACGACCCGTACTCGCGCGGAACTCCGAGGTTTCGTTCGGTGACGCGCTCGGTGAGTGGCAGGGTTCCGATCGACGAACGCGAGACGAAGCCCAGCTGGGTGGCAGGTCACACTCCCGAGTAGAAGTTGCGCACCGAAAGGCCGTGCGCGCGAACGATCACCGGGTACACCAGGAAGAACACCACGGCCAGACCGACGTAGATCGATACTGTGAACACGCCGAGCGAACCGATCGCGTCCCAGCCGTAGGTCGCCACCGCGTTGCCGATGAGTGCGGCGGTGCCGATCGGTGCCAGCCGAATGATCCACCACAGCACCTTCTGCACGATGGCCAACAGCGACGCGTTGAACGCGAGGAACGGCTCGGCCTTCTTACCCACCTTGAGTGCAGCGATACCGATGGCAGCGGCAATGACCAGCAACTGCAAGATGTTGAAGCTCAGCGATGTGGTTGCGGTGCCGCTCTCGGCGACCGTGGTTTTCGCGCCGAGTGCGAGGAAGTTGTTCGGTACAAGTCCGGTGAGGAACGACCACCACGACCCGACATTCGACGGATCGCCGGCCGAGTCCGCTCCCGCGCTGGTACGCGAGCCGGGCTGCGCGACCAACCCGATCACGATGCCGATGATGACGGCGATGAACGCGTGATGGCGAACCACCACAGCGTCTGGATCGCCAGACGGGCAGCATTGGTGACCTCGCGCAGGTTGGCGATGGAACTGACGATAGCCGTGAACACCAGCGGGATCACCGCGACGGTGAGCAGTTTGACGTAGCTCGAACCGATGGTCGACAGGGTGCCGACCAACCAGTTGTCGTTCCCGTCGGCGGCGTCGGGCATCGAGCGGGCGATGAGTCCGAGGACGACTCCGAGGACGAGTCCGGCAACGATTTGTGGACCGAATGCGGTTGCCCAGGTAGGGACACGGCGCGTTCGGGTAGCGCTGGGCGCAGACATGGATATGCCTTTCGAAAAGGAGAGGTGTCGCCAGGGATGGGCGACAGAGGTGCTCGTCGGCCGATGGGCCGATCGGAGGGGACGCGGTCTAAAGGACCGTCAACAGGTAGCGCTGGCTTGCAGACGCAAGTCGACATACCGTCGAGAGGTCAGCAGCGGATTCACTGATCGAACGGTACTCCGCCTCCGAACTGCGCAATCAAGCAGGGGCGGGCTCTGAGGGTTCACTGTGGAATCGGTATGGGTGCGCCTCGGCGATGCTCGGACGCCGTATTCGTGAGTTAGCTTGAGGTTTCTTCCCGCCGACGAAACGAGATCATGAGTACCGAATCGAAGCCCCGAGGACTGGCCGGACGACTCGTTCGTGCCTTCTGCGCGGTGGTCGCCGCCCTGGTTGCCGTCGTTCTGGCATCGGCCGGTTGGGTGGCGTACGCGACGGCGGGGAAGGTCTACGAAGTCGACGATGCGCCGGACGCGCCGGTGGCCATCGTTCTCGGTGCACAGGTGCGCGACGGCAAGCCGATGCGGTTTCTCTCCGGACGTCTCGACACTGCGATTGCCTTGATGGCGGCGGGGAAGGTCAAGGCAATTCTGGTCTCCGGTGACGCAGACGGCAACTCCGGCAACGAAATTCAAGCGATGACCGACTATCTGGTCGAGCATGGAATCGACCCCAACGTGATCATCGGCGACGATCACGGCATCGACACCTACGACACCTGTGCACGGGCGAAGGAGACCTTCGGGGTCGAACGCGGACTGATCATCAGCCAGCCCCTCCATGTGTCGCGTGCCGTGGCGTTGTGTGAGGACATGGATTTGGACGTCGACGGAGTCACGGCGGAGTGCATCGACTGCAACACCCTTGCGGTGGTGCGTAATTACGCGCGAGAGTTGCTGGCGCGCCCCAAGGCGGTACTGGATCTGTGGTCGGGTCGCGATCCCGTGGTGGTGTCGCCACCCGTCGATTCTCTCGCGAATGTCACGAACCGATGAGTGTGCCCGACGGCGACGTCCGGATCCCGACCGTGGTGCGGGAGTTGGCGGGGTCCGAAGACATCGAGCCGGTATGGTCGAATGAGCTGGGCGGGTTGACGTTTCGTCTCGGAGGGGAGCGGTACGTCAAATGGACGCCGGCCGAAACCTCGATAGATCTGAATGAGGAGGCACGACGCCTGAAGTGGGTGATTCGGTACAGCCCGGTGCCGAAGGTTCTCGAGAACGGTTCTGACCGTTCGGGTTCCTGGATGATCACCGAGGCCCTGCCGTGGGAGAGCGCGGTAGCAGATCGCTGGTTCGCAGATCCGGCACGTGCGGTCCGTGCGGCGGCGACCGGTCTTCGGGCCTTTCACGATGCAGTCCCCGTCGAGCAATGCCCGTTCGACTGGTCGGTGCGTACCCGAGTCGGCGATCGCGACCTGCCGGTCGATCCTCCGTCGATCGACAGGCTCGTGGTCTGCCACGGCGACGCCTGCATGCCCAACACTCTGATCGCCGACGACGGATCCTGGGCAGCGCACGTCGACATGGGTACGATGGGCGTCGCCGACCGCTGGGCGGACTTGGCACCGGCCATCTGGAGCACCGAGTACAACTTCGGGCGCAACTACCGTGAGGCATTCTTGGACGCGTACGGCGTCGAACTCGACCGCGAGCGCCTCGACTACTACCTGTGGTTGTGGGAATCGACCTGATTCGGCGATGACTCCTACTGTGAAAGAACAGCTTTCAGGAACCGCTGCGTCCGCTCCTGCTGTGGGTTGCTGAAGATGTCCTCCGGCGGGCCCTCTTCGAGGATCTTGCCCTCGTCGAAGACGAGAACACGGTCGGCCACGTCGCGAGCGAATCCCATTTCGTGGGTCACGATGAGCATCGTGATGTCTGTGGTCTCGGCGATGGTGCGCAGCACGTCCAGTACGTCGGCGACGAGCTCGGGATCGAGCGCCGATGTCACCTCGTCGAGGAGCAGGATGTCCGGATCCATGGCCAACGCCCGGGCGATCGCCACGCGCTGCTGCTGTCCGCCGGACAGCTTGGTCGGATGCGCATTCTCCTTGTCGGACAACCCCACCGTCTGCAGCAGCTCGCGCGCACGCTCGGTGGCCTCGGCCTTGCTCTTGCCGAGTACGTGAATCGGAGCTTCGGTGATGTTCTGCAGCACCGTCATGTTGGGAAACAGGTTGAACTGTTGGAAGACCATGCCGATGCGAGTACGCACTTTCCGAAGGTGCTTCTCCGACGCGACGACGAGCTTGTCGCCCTTGCGCTGATGCGTCAGCGGCTCGTCCTCGATCCAGATGACACCGTCGTTGACCTTCTCGATGGTCATCAACAAACGCAGAATCGTGGTCTTACCGGAGCCACTGGGCCCGATCAACGCGACGCGTTCGCCGCGGCGAACCTGGAAATCGAGATGATCGAGAACGACGTGGTCGCCGAACTGCTTGACCACCTTGTCGAACTTGATCATCGGCAGGGTGCCCGAATCGTCAGTAGGCAAGGGACTTCTCCAGTCTTCTGATGAGGATCGATGTCGGGTAGCTCGCCAACAGGAAGATGACGCCGGCCAACGTGATCGGCTCGAGGTATTGGAACGTGCTCGCGCCGTACTGCTGCGCCGCTGTGACCATCTCGACGACGGTGATCGCGAACAGGAACGGCGTGTCCTTGAACATCGAAATCGCGTAGTTGCCCAGCGCAGGCGTCGTGCTGCGCACGGCCTGTGGCAGGACCACCGCGCGCCACGTCCTGGTACTCGGCAGCGACAGCGCGCGCGCTGCTTCCCACTGTCCCGGTGGGACGGCGTCGATTCCGGCTCGGTACACCTCGGCCATGTAGGTCGAGTAGTGGATGCCGAGGACGGTGATACCGATCTGCAACGCAGAGAACTGTGGCAGTAGGTAGTACGCGAACAGCAACTGCACGATCAGCGGTGTCAGACGGATGAACTCGGTGACCATACGCAGTGGAACGGTGACGAACTTCGGTCCCGAGTGCCGTACTACCGCGATCACCAGACCGAGGGCCGCAGCGAGGACGAATCCGAGCACGGTGGCCAGCAGGGTGATCTTGAAGCCTTCGAGCAGGAATGGCAGGGCGTCCCAGGCGCGTTCCCAACTCCAGTCGACGCTCATCGACCCACCCCCACGTTCTGATCGACGCGTTCGGGCTCGAGACGCAGCACTTCACGCATCGACGGCCCGGATCCCAAGCGCCCCTTGGCCCGCACTTCGAGCAGGTTCATCAGCAGCGTGAGGATGTACGCGATGACGAAGTAGATGACAAGTCCGACACCGAAGGCGAACAGCGTGTCGCCGGTGGTGCGTCGCAGCTGGGTGATCTGGTACGTGAGGTCCTGCAGCAGAACGAAACTGGCGAGTGCACTGCCTTTGAGCAGCTGAATCAGCAGGTTCGTCAGCGGCGGAATCATCTGCACCCACGCCTGCGGGAACACGACGCGGTGCAGTCGTTGCCAGGGGGTGAAGTTCAGTGCCAACGCGGCTTCCCACTGCGGCTTCGCGACGGCGGCAATGGATCCGCGCACGACCTCGGCACCGTAGGCACCGTAGTTGAGACCGAGCGCGAGAATTCCACAGAACATGGCTTCGAGTTGAAAACCCAACAGCGGCAACACATAGAACAGCCAGAACAGCTGAACCAGCAACGATGTGCCACGGAAGAATTCGACGACGAAGCGAGCGGGTGCGCGTACGTACATGTGCCGGTTTCCCGCTGCCAGGCCCAGAAGTAGTGCCAGAGCGAAGGCGAGAGCGGCTCCGCCGAGGGTCAGATAGACGGTCGTGAGGATGCCTTCCTGGATTCGCGGCCACGAATCCAGGAAGGTCTCGATGTTCTCGTTCACGGGCGATCAGCTGCAGCAGCGATCAGCCTCGCAGAGCATAGCGGTGGTCAAGCTCGGATCCGGTAGCTCCTCGGCGGTGAAGCCGAAGTCCCCGACGATGTCGAGGTACGCGTCGGTGTTCGAGGTGATCTTCGCGAGCTCCTCGTTGTACGCGTCCAGCAGCTCCTGATCGTCGGTGCGGAACACGGTGGCACCGGCCCCCACCTGCGGCTCACCGTCGATCTCGGCGACGAAGGACTCGGTGACGTCCACCGGTGCGTCGGGATTGTTGGTCTTCATCCAGTTCAGCGAGATGGCCGTCAGGGCGAACACGTCGGCACGGCCGGAGGTGACGGCGTCCATACCGTCCTGCGGTGCGGCGACCTGCTGGCTCGAAATGCCCAGTGCCTCGGCGTAATCGGACTCGATAGCGCCGGTCATCGTGGCCAACTGCAGGCCACTGTCTGCCACGGACTGCATGTCGGTCAAACCTGCCGGGTTACCTGTCGGAACCATCAGTGCGGTGGTGTAGTTGAACTCCGGGTCGCCGAAGGCGGCCTGCTCGCAACGCTGCGGAAGGATCGACATTCCGGCGCTGACGACGTCGAATCGATTGGCCTGCAGGCCAGGGATCAGCGCGCCGAAGTCGGCATTGACACCCTCGACGGTGTCGATGCCGAGATTGCCGAAGATCTCGCGGTGCAAAGCGATTGTTGCGCCGGTCAATTCGCCGTTCTCCTCGAAGCTGTACGGCGCTTCACCGGCAACTCCGACGGTGATGGTGCCGGCGTCGCGCAGTGACTGCAGGCGATCGGCACCGTCGTCGGTGTTGGTGGAGGTACATCCTGCGAGGCTGCCTGCAACGAGTGCGGTACCGGCGAGGGTGGTGATGATCTTCTTCGTCGAGCCTGTGTTCAGCACAGTGTGTGCCATGCGTGGGGCCTTCCGGTTCTTGACTGCTCGAAAACCGGACCTGCGCCGATGTGCCGGGAGCGATACGCGCAACACTTCGGCCGGACCGGTTGCAGTCTTGTGTTCTGCGTGGGGATTGCTTTGTCCGAACTTGAACGTAGCACGGTGATTTGCCGAATTCGGTGTGAATGACCAGCACACAGCGTTGTCGGATTTGGCGGATCGACGTGTATCGCCACCACAGAGTGCGATTTCGCAGCGATGAGAACGAAACTGTAACGATGCGTCGTTCGATCGAAATCAGGTTGGAAACACGCCGACGCTAGAGTGAGCGCGCCCGGTTCGACGACTCAGCGGACCCGTGTTTTCAGGAGAAGTGAACGCTTGAGCTGGATTCGCTTGAACGACGTTGCCAAGGGATACGACCAGAAGGTGATGTTGCGTGAGGTGTTCTTCCGCCTCTCCGACGGCGACCGTGTCGGTCTGATCGGGCGCAACGGCACGGGCAAGACCACCCTGCTGCAGCTTCTTCTCGGGCGTGAGACTCCCGATACGGGAACGGTCGATGTCACCGAGGGCGCCCGGATCGGCTACTTCTCGCAGTTCTCGGAACTCGACGGCGATCGCAGCATCCAGGCGGAACTCGAATCGCTTTTCGTCGCTGTCCACGCGATCGAGGTCGAATTGGCCGAGGTCGAGGCCGCACTCGGGGGCGACCTCGACGAGAAGCAGATGTACAAGCTCGTCGATCGCCAAGCCGAATTGCTCGACGCCATGGAGAACAGCGGCGGCTGGACCTATCACCAACAGATCGACACGGTGCTCTCCATGCTCGGCTTCAACACGGAGCGGCGTGAACTGCCCGTCGATCGACTGTCCGGGGGCTGGCGCAACCGCGCGGCTCTGGCCAAAATTCTGATCGAAGCGCCGGATGTGCTGCTCCTCGACGAGCCGACCAACTTCCTCGACGTGGCCGGTATCGCGTGGCTCGAGCGCTGGCTGCGTGACTTTCGAGGAGCGCTTCTGGTCGTCTCGCACGACCGCGCCTTCCTCGAGCAGGTCGTCACCAGCATCGTCGAGATCGAGAACCATCACCTGCAGACCTACGACGGTAGCTACTCGGAATACGTTCAGCAGAAACAGTTTCGACTCAAGAACCTCGAGCGTGAGTTCAGCAACGAGCAACAGCTGCTGGCGTACGAACAGGAAGCGATCAGCGATCGCAAGGAAGCGGTGAAGAACCCCAGCGGGGTGCTCAAGCGTCGACTCGCGAACATCAAGAAGAGCAAAAGCCCGCGCCCGGTCGACACTGTGGTCACTGCGATCTACGGCGGACTGCACGTCCACGACAACCTGGCGGAGATCACGGGTATCTCCAAAGGCTATGGCGAGCAACGACTCTTCGAGAACATCTCGTTCACCGTGCATCGCGGTGACCGCATCGCCATCACCGGACCCAACGGATGCGGCAAGACGACCCTCGTCGACATCCTCGTCGGTGCCGAGCAACCGGACAGCGGCAAGATCAAGTGGAAGACCAAGGCACCGTCGTTCATCTACTACAACCAGGTGCTGGCCGATCTAGATCTCGACGACACCGTGTCGCATTCGGTCAATGCGATGCCGGGCAGCCTCGCACTGACCGCGACCAAGAAGGAAGTCCATCGCTTTCTGACCCTGCTGCAGTTCTCGGAGTTGGATCTCAAATCGAAGATCGGTGTTCTGTCCGGTGGCCAGAAGGCCCGAGTTGCTCTGGCGCAGTGTCTGTTGTTCGGCGCAGGGGTCATCGTGCTCGACGAGCCCACCAACCACCTCGACCTGCAGAGCACCCAGGTTCTCGAACGTGCCCTGATGGCGTTCCCCGGCGCGGTGATCTTGGTGAGCCACGACAGGTTCTTCGTCGAGAAGGTGGCCTTTCGCCAGTTGTCGTTCGACGGCAAGGGTGGGGTCACCGAAATCGCCGGCGTCCAGATGGCGTGATGGCCGGGTGTCGAACTACCCCTTGATCTTCGACGTCGCCGAGCCCCACTCCGCGTCGCGCAGCTCCTTCTTCCTGATCTTGCCGGTCGATGTTTTCGGCAGCTCGACGATGAATTCGACTGCACGCGGGGCTTTGTACGAGGCGATAGCAGATTTCACGTGCGCTACGAGGTCTGCCTCCGACGCGTCCGCGCCGGGTGCCAACACCACGAATGCCTTGGGCCGTTCACCCCACTTGTCGTCCGGTACCCCGATCACCGCGACGTCGGCAACGGCGGGGTGGCTCGCAAGTGCCTGTTCGACCTCGATCGTCGAGATGTTCTCGCCGCCGGAAATGACGACGTCCTTGGCGCGATCCAGTAGTTGAACGTAGCCGTCGGGATGCATCACCCCGAGGTCTCCGGAATGGAACCATCCGCCTGCGAAGGCCTGCGTCGTGCCTGCGGTGTCGTTGTAGTACCCCTTCATGACGTTGTTGCCGCGCATGACGATCTCACCCATTTCCGCGCCGTCGGGCTCGACGTCGATCAGTGCTCCACCCGGACCGGATCTTTCGCGTACCACGCGCAAGCGGTCGGCAGTGAGCATGCCGACTCCCTGTCGAGCCAAGCGTCGAGCCTGCTCGTCACCGTCGAGCTCGAGCCATTCCTGCTTCGGCTCGCACACCGAGTACGGACCGTAGGTCTCGGTGAGGCCGTAGACATGTACGAGCGTCGCGCCCAACGCACGGATCTTGCCGATGATCGTCGGGCTGGGAGGAGCGCCAGCAGTAACGATGGTCAGCGGTCGATCGAGCGAATGCGCCTCTGCCGCAGTGGCAAGAGTGGTCAGCACGGTCGGTGCCCCGGCGAGGTGGTCGACGCCGTCGTCGATGGCCGACCAGATCGCATCGCCGCGGACACCGCGAAGGCAAACATGTGTGCCCGACGCAGCAGTGATCGCCCACGTCGTGCACCACCCGTTGCAATGGAACATCGGCAGCGTCCACAGATAACGAGTATTGATCCCGAATCCCTGGTGGTGCAGTTCTCCGAGCGAATTGAGGTAGGCACCGCGGTGGCTGTACATGACGCCCTTGGGTCGACCGGTGGTGCCCGAGGTGTAGTTGATCGTGATGGTCGAGGTCTCGTCGTCGACCTCCCACTCCATCGGATCGTCCGAGCCACGTTCGAAGAAGGCGTCGTATCGAGTGGTGTGCGGCAGCTCGGCGTACGTGCGTCGACGGAGGGTGTCTCGACGATCTCACGGACCGAGTCGGCGATCGGATCTGTTCCGAGTCCGGTCAGCAGGTCCGAATCGCCAACCAGCAGAACCGAACCGGAATGATCGCAGATGTAGCGAACTTCGGCGGGCGACAGTCTGGTGTTGATCGCGACCAGAACGGCGCCGGCCAGTGGAACCGCGTAGTGCGCGAACAACAGCTCTGCAGAGTTGGACGCGATGTAAGCCACTCGATCTCCGTGGCCGACACCCGACGCGCGCAGTGCGTGTGCGAGCCGGGTGACGTCGGCTGCGAACTGCTCGTAGGTGAATGTCCTCGGCCCGTCCACCACCGCGGTCTTGTCGGGGTGGACCTCCGCTGCGCGTTCGAGGAAGCGAAGGGGCGTCAGGGGAGTATCGAGACCGGTCATGGCAGTCAATGTAGCGCGCACTCACGAGGCCAGATCGGATTTGTCGAGACGTTCGCGCCCACCGGTAAGGTCCGCGCGTTCGGCGGCGGCCCGGCCGGCAAGCCAACCCTGTGCATTGTCGCTGCCGAACGTGATCGTTCTCGTCGATGGGTACCGGGCAGCGTACACACGGTCCACGGCATCGGAACGTTTCGCCAGGATGGGCACCAGAGCCGAACCGTGCTGCTGTGTTGCCGCCGCAGTAGCTCGCTTACGTGCGTCCTGCAGTCGTTCGCCGACTCGATGGGCGTATGCGATCAGGAATGCGTTGCGGAAGCTGCGTGTCCGCGCAGTCGGGGATTCGCCGACCTCGTCGAGTACGCGTGCCGATTGGACCAGTAGCGAGGTGTACAGAAGTTCACACAGATCGAGATCGACGGGCATGCCGATGACGGTGGCCAGCAAGTACTTCTTTTTCCACAGTGTCCTGGCGCCGTTTGCGCGACATACGCTGTGCAGCAGAGGAAGTTTGGCTTTGGAGTACGGATTGCTCACCATGATGCGTCGAGTGACGACATCGTCGATACGGGTTCCGAGGGTTCCCCGTATCGAGAAGCGCGCTGTCGATCGCGTAGCGCGTCATCAAATCCTGGGCCTTGGCCGATAACGCCTCGGCCTCGGCGGGGAATTGTGTCGACTCGGCCTTGGCCAGCAGCCCTCGGATTCTGCCGAGCATCTTCGAGTCCGTGGCTCGTCCGGGGCCGGTCGCTGCCGACTGTGCGGTCCATTGGGCCGGAGGAGGCAGGAGCTTGTCGAGGGGCAACAGCCACGTCGAGCAACCGAGTACGAGCAACAGGGTGTACCAGGACTGCGCCGACGTTGGGCGGTTGTACGACCGCCACCGCTGAAGGCGCTCTGCCGTCGTGCCCCCTGCGTAGTCGATGTGCAGCTAGGACAATTGATCACGCCAGGAATCCGGAGCGAGGCGTTCGGCCGAGCTTCGCTCCGCGTGTGCGCCGAAGGTCTCTAGCCAGTGAAGTGTTGTTGTGGCAGTCGATTTGACCGATTCCGGTCGCCAGCGTGGTGCTTGCCGATACGGTGGTTCGTAATGGTCGATCTTTGTCGGTGGCAGGTGTTCTGGTGCGATCCAGCTGGTTCGCCGGCGGATTTGGTCGACCATCCGGTTCTGGTCGGGTTGCCCACGCTGCCGGAGTGCGCTCGCAGGCATGGGACGCGTGCGGGGCAGCCGTTTCTTCTGCGGACGGATGGTCATTGCGTGCCGGAGGTCGACGTGTTCTTCGCTTCGCCTCGGATGCTTAGCTGCAAGCAGGGACGCTACGTAAGTATGTATTCACCCTCGCGACGTGGCGGGGCTTCCTCGACGCGATCGAATGCTGTTGGTATGAGGCAGATTCCGGCCAGACAGATACGTTCAAGTTTTGGAGGATGACTGTTACTGCGAACCCGGTACGGGTTGCAGGTGGCACCGTCAGGTCGGATCTGGTGGCGATCAGCACGTTCTACGAGTGGGCACACCGCACTTATGGTGTGACGAATCCGGTACTGCGGCAGGCAGTCCGTGGCCACAGAGGCAGAGAAGTGACTGCCGAGGCATATCAGGCGACTCCGCACATCTCAAGATTGCATGCCGGCCCGGCCGTCTGTGCGCGGACTGGGCCCTAGCGGCGGATTCGTTGATGGACAACCAATCCCACGGTTGAACCACCGGTAGGTAAAATCTCGATAAAAGACCACTCGTACGGTTTACGAGACCTGTTCGTTGTGCTTAGTATTGGCTTCTGCTCGAATTCACGCCCCGGACATGTCAGCTATGCCACGTCCGCGCCAACGTTCGCAGAAGGGGGGCTCAGTGGAGCCTGTTTCAAATTTGGAGAGATCCGGACTTCTACGTAAAGCACTGAAGGACAACGGGTTTTGCCGAATAATCGAGGTGCACAGTCCGGCTGCAGCAATCATTGCCGAACGTTCGCGCGGCTCCAATCGAGAGTTCGATGGTTTCTGGTCGAGTTCACTCACAGACTCGGCGTTGCGTGGGTTGCCAGACACCGAGTTACTCGATCCGCGATCCCGGATCGAATGGGCAACAGCGACCGTCGCTCTGACCAAGAAGCCCCTGATCATCGACGGTGATACCGGAGGGCGATGTGAGCACTTCGCGTTCAGCGTCCGGCACATGGAACGGGAAGGCCTGTCTGCAGTAATCATCGAGGACAAGGCAGGCGAGAAGCGGAACTCGTTGCTCTCCGGCGACGATCTGCACACAATGGCGGGTGTGGACGCGTTCGCCGAAAAGATCGCCGTCGGGAAGGCCGCGCAGGCCAGCGATGGCTTCATGGTCATCGCACGCCTCGAAGGCCTGATCACGGGCTTGCCGAGAGAGGAGATTCTGGCTCGTGCCGCCGCGTACGTCGCCGCAGGTGCCGATGGGTTGGTCGTTCACAGCCGGAGTTCGGACGAAAACCTGGTCATCGGCCTTGCGCGTGAGCTTCGGGTCAGGCATCCCGATACACCGCTCGTGGCGATTCCAACGGCTTATCCCGGCACCGGCGAGGACGAACTGATCAGGGCTGGAATCAATCTCGTCATATACGCGAATCAGATGTTCCGTGCATCGTTACTTGCGATGGAGTCTGTCGCACAGTCTATCCTGGACAACGGTAGGGCGCTTGAAGCCGAACCACACTGTCTTGCAACACATGACCTGTTACATCTTACCGAAGGGCTGCACGAGTCGAGGGGTCCCGAGTTCGCGAGGGTTCTCTGATGGCCCAGCGACGTGAACGAATGGTGCTGGGAGCGTACCTTTCGTATGGAACCGGGCACCATGCGGCGTCATGGCGTCATCCCACTACCAGCGTGGATTCGACCAGAAGCTTCCGCCATCACGTACGGATGATCGAAACCGCAGAGCATTACGGCTTCGATCTGATGTTTCTCTCGGATGCACCTGCTGTGTTCAATGACGACCGCGGGGGGCGGGGCGGTCGCGTGGCATCGTTCGAGCCGATGACACTGATGAGTGCCCTGGCGACACACAGTCATGACATCGGCCTCGTCGTCACCTCGTCCACTACCTACAAGGAGCCGTACAACGTCGCACGCGAGTATGCGAGCCTGGATCTGATCAGCGGCGGCAGGGCGTGCTGGAATTTGGTGACCACCTCTAAGCTTGCGGCGGCACGCAACTTCGGCTTACCGGCGCATCCCGAGCACGCATATCGTTATTCGCGCGCAGAGGAATTCGTCGACGTGGTGCGGGAGCTCTGGGACACATGGGAGGACGACGCGTTCGAGTCCGACAAGAGTTCGGGTTTCTTCTACGATCCGCGCAAAAGGCACCCCGTTCGGTTCAGGGGGTCTGTGTTCGACCTCGATGCGGAGCTGAATGTACCCAGGCCACCGCAAGGTCATCCGATCCTCGTACAGGCAGGTGCTTCGCATGCTGGGCGTCAGTTGGCCGCTCGCACCGCAGATATCGTATTCACTGCTCAGACCGATATTGAGTCGGCAGTTGCGTTCACGGCCGACATCGATGAGCGAGCATCAGGCTTCGAGCGGAACGATTCTGCGGTGATCGTATTGCCTGGTTTGACAACCTATTTGGGAAAGACCGACGCCGAGGCGTGCGAGAAGGTCGCTGAACTGCAGGCTCTCATCGAGCCCGAGTTCGGGATCAGTATGCTCTCCGATTTGGTCGGCGGCTTCGATCTGAGCGGCTGCGACCCGGAAGGTCCGCTGCCGGTGCTACCCGCGAGCAACGCCAATACCAGCCGTCGCAAGCTCATCGAGCACTTGGCGTACGAACGGGGCTGGAACATCCGAAAGTTGTACGAACACATGACCACATCCCGAGGGCACCTCACTCTTGTGGGCAGTTACGACCATGTGGCGGACGAAATCGAACGGTGGTTCGTTCGCGGAGCGGCAGATGGATTCAACGTGATGCCGCCGTTGCTTCCTGACGGATTGTCTGAGTTCGGTGAACACGTCGTCGGACGGCTCGAGCGACGTGGGCTCTTCGACGCGGAATACGGGCCGGGAACGCTGCGGGAAAAGCTCGGATTGCAGCGGCCGGTCGGCAAGCGCGTTCACGCAGAGGCGTGAACTTCTTTCCACAACAAAAAAGTACGAATTTTCGATACCTGAGAAACGGGGCTTATATGCACGAGAACTTGATTCTTGAAGACACGACACTGCGCGACGGCGAGCAGACGCCGGGAGTGGCGCTGTCCGCGGCGAAGAAGCTTCAGATCTTCGACGCGCTGATCGACGCCGGTGTGCGGTGGATCGAACCAGGCATTCCGGCGATGGGTGGGGAGGAAGTTCGTGCATTGCAAGCAATGCTCGAGCGGCGTGACGAGGTCACGCTCATCGGCTGGAATCGAGGAGTGCGCTCGGATATCCAACGCAGCATCGACCTCGGTTTCAAAGCAATTCACATCGGTTTGCCGACGTCCAACAATCACCTCGCGAATTCAGTGCGCAAGGACCGTACGTGGTTGCTCGCTACAGCGCGCGACATGGTGAAGTTGGCGAAGGACCAGGGCAGTTTCGTCAGTATCAGCGCGGAGGACATCGGCCGGACCGAAATCCCCTTCCTGCAGGAGTACGCCGTCGCGGTCGCCGAGGCAGGAGCCGATCGGTTGCGTCTGTCCGATACCATCGGAATCCTCTCACCGTCGCAATACGGCGAGCGCGTGTCTGCTGTCAAACAGGCTACTGATCTTGATCTGCAGGCTCACTGCCACAACGACTTCGGCGTCGCGGTGGCCAACACACTTGCCGCGATCGAGGCGGGAGTGCGGTACTTCCATGTCACGGTCAACGGTATCGGCGAGCGGGCAGGCATGGCCGACATCGCTCAGGTCGTAATGAGTCTTCGACAGTGGTACGGAGTGGACCTTGGTATCGACACAGAAAAGTTGACGGCATTGGCGCGCATAGTGGCGGATGCATGCGGTGCTCCGACCGCTCCGTGGCAGCCCGTCGTCGGGGGCAACGTGTTCAGCCACGAATCGGGTATACACACCACTGGCATGCTCCGGGACACCTCAACGTTCGAGCCGTTCCCTCCGGAACTTGTCGGTGGTGAGCGCCACCTGCTGGTCGGGAAGCATTCTGGCCGTGGCGTCATCAAGAGTGTTCTCGGCGCCGCAGCCGACGGCTTGGACGACGATCAGCTGGACCGACTGCTGGAGCGCGTCCGCCAGTCCTCGATCGATTCCGGTGGTGCGTTGTCCGCCGAGACCATCGCCGCGCTGATCGAGCGACCATTAGAGGTCGCGGCCAAGTGACGGTGAGTCTGGTTGCGGGTCGCCCGATGGCCGACCAGATCATCCACGCACATCGGACGGGTACCGAGTCCGATGCCATGCCAGTGCCCGGCCAGCTGGTGACTGTGAGCCCGGACCGGGTCTATGTGCAGGACGGGAATGCGCCGACCATCGCGAAGCTGTACGCAGATCATGGCTTCTCGACCGTCTTCGATCGAGCCAAGGTCAGCTTCGTATTCGATCACTCGGTTCTGGTGGCCAACGTGGACATGGCCGATCGAATGAAGGAGGCTGACGAGTTCGCTGCGGCACTTGGGGTCGACGTTCAAGCTCGGGGCAGGGGAATCAGCCACGTGATTGCGGCCGAGTTGGGTTGGTTCGCGCCGGGGCAGCTGGTACTGGGATCGGACTCGCACACGTGTGTGGGTGGCGCTTTCGGTGCCATGGGGTTGGGTATGGGTGCCTCGGATATCACTGCGGCGATGGTTTCGGGTGCGACATGGCTCCGCGTGCCCGAGACCGTGGTGGTGGAGTTCGTCGGGCACCCACATCCACTGACTCGTCCGCGAGATGTATTGATCGATCTACTGGCCGATGTCGGCCAGGACGACTTCCTGTACAGATCGGTCGAGTTCGTCGGGGAATGGATCAGGTCGCTGACGCCGGACGGCCGGGCAAGCATGGCGAGCCTCGGCGTCGAACTGGGCGCCAAGTGCGTGTTCCTCGAAGACCTGAACGGTGACGTGCCGGTCGGGACTACCCCCGATAAGCGCACGATCAGACGTGACATCCACGGAATCGAACCCGTAGTGTCGCGTCCGCACCTGCCCGCCAACTCGGCGACGTTGGCCGAACTTGCAGGCACGCGCGTGGACTACGTATTCATCGGCAGTTGCACGAACAGCCGTCTCGAAGACCTGGCCGAGGTCGCTGCGGTCGTGCGGGGCCGAAAAGTAGCTGCTGGAACACAATTCGTGATCACACCGGGATCCATAGACATCTACCGCGACGCGGCGCGCTTGGGCTACATCGACACTTTGATGGAGGCAGGTGCCGTCGTGACGCCGCCCGGCTGTGGGGCGTGTGTGGGAACGCAGGGTCCCCTACCTGCGAGGGGGGACAATGTGCTGTCGACGATGAATCGAAACTTCAGAGGTCGCATGGGGAATCCCGATGCCGACATCTATCTGTCCACGCCGATAGTTGCGGCAGCGTCGGCCCTCGTGGGTGCGATTCCGACTCTGAAGGACATCACGTGAGCACCGAGGTCCACGGCGTTCGACGATTGTTCGGGGTGGTATCGACGGACGACATAATTCCGGCTCGGTACAAACATATGCACACCGACCCGGACCTGCTTGCACCACACACTTTCGAGGCGTTCGCGCCGGGTTTCGTCGACACGGTGCGGTCGGGGGACGTTCTGGTCGGTGACTCGCTCTTCGGTATCGGCAGTTCTCGGGAGCAGGCCGTATCGGCTTTGGCTGCGGCCGGATTCACAGCGGTGATAGCCCCCAGATTCGGGCGTATCTTCTTCCGGAACTGCTGGAATCTCGCGGTGCCTGCCATCGAGGTGGATACCGCGTTGTTGGTCGGTCACGACTCTGTCGGGCTGGACCTTGATCAAGGGCACATTCTCGACCGCGACGGCAACGTAGTCGTGGATTTCGTGCCACCACCGTCGATGCTGATCGAGATGGTGCGCGCAGGAGGGCTGCTGCGTACTCTCGCTCGCTCATTGTAGAAAGGAAGTCACATGCCCGAGATCGATGCGAAGTTCGACGGCCTCGCCGAGAGCTACGACCGTACGAGGCCGCGTTATCCGGCTGAACTGTTCGGTCCGGTGGTCGAGTCTCTTCGAGACACGCGTTCGCCGCTGGTGGTCGATGCTGGAGCTGGAACCGGAATCGCCCTCGAGACGCTACTTCCCTTGCTCCCATCAACGGCTGCGGTCCACGCGGTTGACATCTCGTCGGACATGGTCACGCGGGGACGGTCGAAGTTTCCCGACGTGCACTGGATGGTAGGGACCGCTGAGGACTATCTCGCCGAACGCGGAAGCGTTGATGCGCTCATAGCCGCGCAGGCCTACCAGTGGATGGACCGAGCACGTTTTTGACGCTCGCAGGTGAGCGGCTACGTGCTGGTGGGGTATTGGCGATCGTGCAGAACAACCGCAACTTCGGGGTAGGTGGGTTCGCGGAGGAATACGAGACCTTGCTCGAGAAGCGGTCACCCGGGTACAGCAGAAACTATCGTTCGTTCGACATCGAAGCCGAGCTGAAGGAGGTGTTCGTCAAGGTCACGACAACTGAAATCAGCTGGGCACAAGCTATATCTGTCGATGACTTCGTGACGATGAGCTCGTCGTCGACGCAGGCGCAGCGCGCGATCGCCGCCACTGGTTTGCAGTTTCTGGACGAGGTTCGAGCCTTGTCCGAAGCCCACGCCGTCGATGGGACGGTCTCGCTTCCGTACGTGTCGGAAGGTTTCTACGGCTGGCAGGGCCTGTGACAGATGTGACGTCGGTCGACAGCGAAGACGCCGGACTGGTAGCGGAACTCGTCCGTCTGGTATTCGAGCCGTTCCGTGCACAATTCGAGCCGACCGCGATGCGGTGGACGGCCGAGGCGATCGCCGATCGGCCGGACGATTGGCTTGTGCTGCGGCGAGACGGATTGATAGTCGGTGCAGTTCGTCACGGTGTCGACAACGAGGGGTACACGTTCGATTCGCTCAGCGTCGACCCTGCCGTACGCAGGCAAGGTATCGGCCGATCGTTAGTCGCGGCAGTCCGTGTGCGCGCGATGGAAGCTGGAGCGCACCAGTTGATCGTTGCCGTGCGGCACGCCCTGTCCGGCAACGTCGCGTTCGTCGGTGCGTGTGGTTTCGTTCGATCGCGGAACTTTTCTGCCGACCATGACGTCTATGTCGCACCGCTTTCTGCGCAGGTGCGCCGATGACTGTGTTGTGTTTGGGGTACAGGAAGGGGTTCGTGGAGGCAGCCCGTGAGCGCGGCGTCGACATCCACTTCGTAGTCGAAAAAGTCAAAGCAGATTTAGCGGGTTCGGCGTACACCCTGGTGTCCGATCTCAGCGATATCGCGGAGGTGGTTCGTGCGGTCGCGGCCAGCGGAAACCTCGTTCCGACGGCTGCAGTGACGGGACACGAGCAAGCTGTTCTTCCTGTTGCCGCCCTTCGTGGGCTCCACGGCCTTCCAGGAAACCGGGATCTTGCCACGTATCTGAGGTTTCGCGACAAATACCTGCAGAAGGCGGCATTGCCGCCGACGATCGCACACGCACAGTGTAGGTACGTCAAGCGAGCAGACACCGAGTTCGCGGCGATGGCTGCCCAGATGGGATCGTCCCTGGTCCTCAAGCCGGCCGATGGTCACGGATCGAACAACACCGCACTGGTGGACTCTCAGCAGTCCTACGATCGCTACTTCGCAGAGAGCCCAATCCTGTCGGATGTCGGTACCGTCGCCGAGTCCTATGTGTCAGGTCGCGAGATCCACGTCGACGGAGTGTGGGTCGACGGGCGAATCGAGTGGTCCGCTGTGTCTGCGTATCTCGATCAATTGATGAACTGGGCCATGGGCGGTGTGGTCGGCGACTATCCGATCGACTCTTCCGATTCTTCGCTGACCCGCCTCGCCGAAGCCTTCGCGACGCAAGTGCTGACGGCACTCGGAGCGCCCGACACCGTCTTCCACCTGGAAGCATTTGTAGATTCGGACGGAACGCTCACCCTCGGTGAGGTCGCAGCCCGAATGGTCGGTGCAATGACGCCGGAGATCTTGGCGCGAACCTACGGCGTCGACCTCTATGGAGCATCGCTCGACCTCGCACTCGGACGTGCACCGGTGCTGCCGAAGTCGCGGAAGGCTCCGGACACGTTGTTCGGATTCGTGTTCCTGAACCGTCACCCGGGTGCCCGAGTCAGTGAAGCTGATATTCGCGCGCGCTTCGACGTTGCCGACTGTTCCTTCCCTGAGTCCCGGATCGGCGACAGCACGAGGTCGTACGGCCGCTGGGGGCACGCGATCCTTGGGCGCGCATCGGTTTCGGCTCTGGAAGCTGACCTCCGCAGCGTCGCGGAATTCACGAAGACCGGATGATGCAGGCAGTCGAATCGGTCGTTCTCGTTCTGGGTCGGCGGAAACCGCTGTTGGAACGTGCATTCGGGAGGTTGGACGGGTTCCGCTTCGTCGACGTGGTTGCGCTGTCGGACACTCTTGCCGACTACGAACGCGCAGCCGACGCCATCGTCGCGCGCCGACCGGTCGTCGGGGTGGTCGCTACTTCGGAAAGCACCATGCAGCTGGCAGGATACCTTCGCACTCGGTACGGGCTGGACGGCCTGCAGTTCGAGCAGTCCCTCGTCGTCACAGACAAGTGGCACATGACCATGGCAGTACGCAGTGCGGTCCTGAGTCCTCGCACCTGGTTGTCGGGGCAATTCCTCCACGAGCGGCCGAGCGGACTGCCGGAGGTCGTCGTCAAACCCCGAGCATCGTCCTCGGCGCGCGGGGTCCGCCGGCTCTCATACATGGATGCCCTCGATTTCCTGAGTTCCGATGATCGGCTGTGGGTAGTGGCCGAGGCGATCGACGTCGAGCGCGAATTTCACTGCGATGGGGTCGTAAGCGACGGATCGATCGCGTGGATGCAGAGTTCGGAGTACGACCGTCCGGTATTGCGGTCCTTCGGAACTCGATCGACCACGGTGTTGGACGCGTCTGATCCTCTCCGCGACGAGCTGTCTCTGTTCGCATCTGCGGTGATCTCTGCGATCGCGATCGAACGCGGCGTTTTCCACCTAGAGATTATGTACGACGGTCGTCGACTGGTGTTCGGCGAAATCGGTTTCCGACCGGCCGGAACCGGAATCGCCGAGCTGATACTTCGGGTCAACGAAATCGATTTGTGGGCCGAGTTTCTTGCAGCGCAACTTGGTACCGAGCGCGCCCCGGATCGGACCGCCGCTGACGTTCGCGACGTCGCCGGGCTGATCATGGCAAGACCGGGCGTCAATGGTGAACCCCCACTGGATGAGTCTGCCGCGCGGAGCTTGCCAGGTGTCATCGGCATCGGAGTCGGCAATATCGACCGAAACACCGATCCAGAAAACATGTGCGAATACGAGTATCTGGTGTTCTTCGACGGCGTCGAACGCTCCTCGGTCGCGGATCTGCGTCGAGCCGTCGCAGGAAAGGGGTAAAAGTGGTGACAAGGACTCCTACTCGAGCTGAGCGCGCGTTGCTCTTCTTCTTCGCCAACAGCTTCGCCGAGACACTGCAGGCCGTCGGCATTCTGTGGGCTGCTTTCGCGCTCACCGACAGCGGTGTTGTGGTCGGTGTGGTGAATGCTTTCGCGTATCTCCCGGTGTTGTGGTCGGTGTCCTCTACCGCAATCGTGCGGACTCCGGCGACTCCGATCGCTCATTAGCGCGGACCAATCGGGCGCTCGTCGTGGGTTCGACAGCATTGACGGTCGTCTGGCTCGTCGCGGGTGCGGAATGGCTGCTCATTGCATTCTTCATCGCTGCCCAAATCCTGCTCAGCGTAGTCAAGATGCTCAACAAAGCCTATATCGGCCGATTCGTGCGGCAGCGATTCAGCGGTGCGCAAGCGCGTCACGTGCTCGAACGCGCAACGTCACTCGGACTCGTCGGTGGCCTCGTCGGGGGTGGTCTCGGCGGGCTCTTGCTCGAACTCGGCTCGGCTGGTTGGCTATTCGCGCTTGCGGCTCTGATGTACGTAGTGAGCCTGTGGGCCATTCGATTCACGCTGAGGGAGGGCGTCGATCCGCAGCGCGTCGATCCTGCCCCTGCAAAGGCGTCGCCTGCCGAGACGAGTTCCGGACTCACCGGGTCCAACCGCCGCTTGCTCTGGCTGGTACTGGTGTTCTCGGTCCCCAGCAGTGGTGCGCTTCCCTACATATCGACGCTGATGGTTCCGTTCTCGGACGTGATCGCGCCGGGTGCCGGTGCGTTCTATGCAGCCCTGACCATCGCAACCACTCTCGGCGGATTCGTCGCAGGTATGGCCTTGTCGGCCGAGAAGATCACGATCGGCCACGTGTTGACCTTTGGATTGCTCGCCTCAGCGGCCCTGTGTGTTGGGCTCGGGGCGGCAACGTGGGCGCCGCTGGTGCTGTTACTGGTTTTCCTTGTTGCGGTGGTTCTGACAGCCCACGTGATCTCGATGCAGGTGTTGACCAATCAGGCACCGGCCGAAAACGAGGTCGGGAAGTTCACGGTGATGCGCAATTGCGTTGCCGGGCTTGCAAAAGGGGGCTTTTCGCTGGTCGCCGGATGGATTGTCGACGTAGGTGGCCCAGCGCAATCATGGTTGGTGCTCGCGGTGGTCCTCGTCGTCTTCGGCGTCGGGTGGTACTTCGTCGATCGAAAGTACGAAGGAGTGTCGATCCCGTCGTGATGGTCGGAGAGCAGCTGATCGAATTCGTGCGATCCAGACGTGGCGACTACGTCGACCCTGCGGCGCCTGAGTCGGCACTACAGAGTCTCGGACTCGACGACGCCACGCTTGCACGGTGGCGCTCGTCGACCGACGTGATCGCCACACTTCCGCACGCGAGCCCCAACGTCTTCTTTCCCCGAGTACGAGTGTCCTGGTACGCGGGTCGTCTGCAGGCACGCGAGCCGGACACACACCATGTGCGGCTCTGCCTCACGCACGTCAACTTGTCGGATCTCGGTTGGCGACCCTATGCGTGGTGGTACCTCGACGAGCGGGGGGGACCTCGCCGAACTTCGGTTGAGCACGCGCAACAAGAAGCGTAAGCACGCGGTCGTCAGCAGCGTTGGTCCGATCAACGGCCCGCCTCCCGGTGCATCGGGCGCTGACCTGGACGCCGGCAACGCGGCTAGTTGGGGACGTGACCACGCAGTGTCGTCGATGCTGATTCTGTCTACGGTCGAACGTGCTGCCGGGATGAGCGAGTCCGGCCGCACGACCTATGTTCCCTTCGACGAGTTGGTGAGCTTTGTACGGGACCGCTCGGATGGACCCGGTTCCGACCCCCTCACACGGTGGTCGAAAGGCGTTCTGGCGCACGCTGACGGACGCCGGAAAGGACCGGATGGACGACTACGACCGTGTGACCCAATCGAGGCGGACGTCTTCGACCACAACTCGAACATGGCACTGCTTTCGTTGCTCGGGGATCCGCGAGTTCTCGGCGGTGCAAAAATGACCGGTTACTGGCCTGCAGTGAAGAGCCGAGTTGATGCAGTTCGGGCCGACTCCGGCGTCGATGCTTCGACTCCACACCCGGTCGAAGTTCCCGACGTGGACCTGACTCCGATCGCCTCGCCGTCGTTCGGCGTTCGAGAGCAGCTGCGGCAAGCCGGAATCGAATACTCCCAGTCGATGGCAGTCCACGAACACGGGCGGTTCGCCGCCACCGACGGTCCCTTCATCGATCGGCTAGCCGAATCGGTGACCAACTCGAAAGGAAGCTGATGACGATGCCCGGACGAGAACGATGCGACGGTCACCGAGTGCTGCTCGTTGGTGGAAAGCCCGACCGTGCACTGCACGCGCTTCGTGACCTCGGGGCGAGCGTGACCTGCGTAGCGAGCGTCAAACACGCGGCGAAACTGTCCGGGGGTGCTCTGGTGGACGCAGCGGTAGCGGTCCGGAACCCCGCAGATGCGGAGGATGTGATGCTCGGACTGTCCCGTCACGGCATCAGGGTCGAAGAGTTCGATGTCGTAACCAGCGCCCTGGAGTTCGGGCTCGTGGCGGCATCGGTCATCGGATCGGCGGTCAGTGTCCGATCGCTACCGCTACGTACCGCAGTCCTGCTGCGCGACAAACCATCTCAGAAGCGCGCACTCCTGGACGCAGGGATACGGGTGGCGTCGAGTGAGGTGTTCGTCGCACCAGATGACCTCGAGGGGGCGGTGGCTCGGGTGGGTGGTCTCCCGGTCGTGGTCAAACCTACAGACGGTGCAGGTGCGGGTGATACCGAGATGATCCGCAGTGCGGACGACCTGCGCGGGTGGAGTGCTCGTGCACGCCCCCGTCCGTGGTTGTGCGAGTCCTTCGTCGTTGGCGACGAACTCCACCTCGATGGCGTCGTCCGAAATGGAACGTTGCGCAGCGTGTGCACCTCCCGATACTTCGCACCGATGATCGGCGTGTACGACGGGGAATTGAGCGGTTCGGCCATGCTCGGTGCCGAACGTTCCGACATCGTCTCTCTCGCTGCCGAGACGTGCATGGCGCAGGTGGTCGCCGCACTCGATCTACAGGATTGTGTATTTCATGCCGAGATGTTCGAGCAAGCCGACGGGTCGGTGGTCTTCGGCGAGATCGGTGGCCGCGTCGGGGGCGGCCGAATTGACGAGATGGTTCGGCGGGGAACGGGAGTCGACCTTCACTCGGCCTGGGCTGCAGCTGCGCTCGGTGTCGAAGAAGCCTTTCGCGCTGATCGGTCGCCAGGGTTGGTCTTCGGTAATCTGGACCTGCGGACCGATCCAGGAACCATCGTGACCCTACCTTCGGTGGAAGAGATCATGGGACGATCAGGAGTTGTTGACGCGGAGCTTAAACTTCGCCCAGGCGACAGTATGGAAGCAGTGGCGGACACCAACACCAGGGCCGGGCGGGCCGTGTTCGCGGCTGACACTTGGTCACAGGCCCGAGAGGCCGCAGTGACGTTAGACGCCTGGTTCCGATCTAGAACCGTGCTGGCGTAGAACTACTTTTTCAGCCACGCGAGCGTGGCGAAGATCGGTTCGTCCCCGTCGAGGCCGCCTTCCCGCGCCGCAGGAAGGCGTCCAGCAGGCCCAACACGAGCGTGGCGATTCGATCGACGAAGTCCGCCGCTTCGAGCCGTCGGGTCGTCGGGCCACAGGTCCGTTGCCGCCAGAACGGCGCTGACTGCTGCCCGACAGGCGTAGTCGATGCCTCCAGTGTCAGCGTCCACCGATTTCAGTATCGAAGCTGCGACGGAGGAGAACCGGGTCGCGATGTCGCGTCCGGTGTCGAGCGGCGGGACAAGGATTTCTTTCCTGAACAAGTTACGCCCCAGCAACAGTGACGGACAGGCGAGAGATCCGATGGCCTCGACCATGACCACTGTGCCGTCGCCTCCGGCGCACTGACGCGTCACGTGTACCAGTTCGGCAGGCTGCCAACCGTTCTCGAAAGCCGTGTCGAATGCGCCGTAGAGTGTTATCGCCGCCCGATCGTGCACCGAGCACGCCGGATCGGTTGCGTCCGCAGCGGACAAGCGTTTCGCAATCAGCCGAACCATGTCCTTCGAGGACGGCATCACCTGAGCGAAACCGATTCCGCTGTCCAGTAATTCGCTCGGGTCGGCATCCTGCCGCACGTTTGTCGAGCGCGAGTACTTGAAAATACTGTCCAAATCGATACGACTCATCGTCGTCCCCTCCACGTCCCCCGGTGTGGTCCCCGAACTTTTCGGTAGATCGCAGAGTAGGGGAGGGGTCCGACAGATTTTCGAACGTATCAGCGAGGAGCGAGCATCTGCAGCAATTCTTCGACCGACGGCAGGCCGGGAATCACGGGAAGATTCGGTACAGGGGCGGCGGCGGGCGGTGCCGTCAACTCGATGCCGCCGAGGCCCGCCATGACGTCGTCGGTGTTGGATCGGGGCGGTCCGTATGTATTGGATGCAATGACGAAGCCATCGCCGATCGACGCGGACGCGACCACACTCGATCGGTCGTCGGCCCAGCCCCACTTGCTCCCGGTCACGCCGGGCAACTGCTTGGTGCCCCAGTCCTGAACCATTCCATCGCGTGCCACCGGAGCCGCGGTGTTCATCCAGGCGAGAACGGGGCTGGCGGGATCGGTGCGATTCTTCGCCGCCAGGAATCGCACGGTGTCGGCTGTGCTCGTGGACGAGTTGCCCCAGAAACCGCCCCGCGAGGTAGAAGTGAGTCCGTATTCCGCAGCGGTTGCCGAAATCGCCTGGGGGTATTTGTTGTCGAGCGTCGAAGCGGCACCGTCGTCGCTGACCTGGACCATCCTGGCGGCCAGGTCGAGGTCTCTGGGCGAACCGTCGCCGAAGCGAACGACGTAGTCGGCCATGTAGAGCTTGACCGTCGACAGTCCCGGGCGCGCCGAGTTGTCCTCCGCGCTGCCCACATATGTCCCCGTCGGGATGTCTTCGTACGAAATCGAGGTTCGGGCCGGGACATCGGCGAGGTCGCCGGGCGTCGGCAGAGCCTGGGCCGGTGCCGCGCACACCAACGCCACAGCGATACCGACAATCGGGACAGCAGTCCTGGTGAAGATGCGTCGCAGGGCCGGCATCTCGTGCTCCTCGAGGTGTTGGCCCGCCGCGAATCGGTGGCCGATGACTGTAGCTACCCCGATGGTAGACGCTTCAACCTCACGCCGCTTTCCCTGGTTCTGCGGCCTTCGTCACCTGGATGAATGTGGCTTTCTTGCAGTTGGAGTGACTGAAAGGCGCATTGATCCAACCGGGGGGGGGGGCTGAGCGATCAGGAGCGGCGCAGGGCCAGCAACTTGTCCTTCGAGCGTCGCAGCGTGCCTCGGTTCGCCCCGGTCGGCCAGGTGCTGGGCAGCTCGATCGGATCCGTCAGGCGGCCGGAGTTGAAGTCGTCGACCAGATGGCCGACGGTTTCCTGGGCGCAGGATTTGTTGGTGCCGATGAATCCAGAGGGACCGCGCTTGATCCAACCGGTGACATAGCTGCCGACCGAAGTCTGTCCACCGGATTCCTGCAACACACGGCCACCGGTGTTGGGAATGATGCCGGCTCGGTCGTCGAACGGAACTCCGGGGAGCGCGACACCGCGGTAGCCGATGGAGGTGAGGACGAGTCCGGCCTCGATGCTGTCCACGTCACCGGTCGGAGTGCTGCGGACCACGTCGTCGCCGTCCGCGGACAGGCCCATTCGGTCGAACTCGATACCCGTCACGCGATCGGTGCCCAGGATCCTGGTGGGGGAGAGAAGGTAGCGCAGAGTGATTCGCTTGCGGCCGTCGCTGTGTTCGGGGGATTCGTCGACGTGGCGAAGCAATTGCAGTTTCTGCGCCACGGCGTGGGGTAGTTCGTCGGTCGCGGCGAGTCGGACGGTGACCGGATCGAGTGCGAGTTCGCTGCGGTCGATGGCCAAGTCGATATCGGGGACGGTCAGCAATCCGGCGAACTCGGGCACGGTGAAAGCGGACTGTGCCACACCGCGTCGGCCGACGATGACCACTTCGCGAACCGCGCTGTGGCGCAACGCGTCCAAGGCGTACGGTGCGATATCGGTCTGAGCGAGCGCATCCGGATTCATCGTCAGAATGCGGGCGACGTCGAGTGCGACATTGCCGTTACCGACGACGACGGCGCGCTCGTGCGAGAGGTCGAACGTGCGGTGCGCGTGATCGGGGTGGCCGTTGTACCAGGCGACGAAGTCGGTTGCCGAACTGCGCCCGGGCAATTCGGCCCCCGGAATGCGGAGTTCGCGATCCGATGATGCTCCGACTGCGTAGATCACGGCGTGGTGGGTGTCCATCAACTCGTCATGGGTGACGTCCTTGCCGACCTCCACGCCGAGGTGGTATTCGAATCCCTCTTGCGCGGAGATCGTCTCGAACAATCGGGACACCTGACGCGTCTTCTGATGATCGGGTGCGACGCCGAGTCGAGCGAGACCGTGAGGTTGCGGAAGCCGATCGTAGACATCGACGCGCACGCCAGGTTGGGTGAGCAGCTCATCTGCCGCATACATGGCCGACGGGCCCGATCCGACGATTGCGACTCGAAGCGGCTGACGATCCCTCGATACCGATGCTGCCGGGGTGACCGGGGCCAGGATGGGCCGCGGTGGGCGCTCCTGCTTGTAGAAATCCGCATTGATCGTCAGGAACGGCAGTTGCGCCTCGGTCAGTTTTGCCTGCGGCACAATGGCATCGACGGGACAGGCCGACACGCAAGCGCCACAGTCGACACACGATTGCGGGTCGATGTGCAACATTTCCGCCGTCAGGAAGTCCGGCTCGTCGGGAGTGGGATGAATGCAGTTGACGGGGCATGCGTAGACGCACGATGCGTCGCTGCAACATGACTGGGTGACGACGTGGGGCATGAGGTTTCCTGACGGCAGAGGCAAGAAGGCTGAGCGGCGAGAGGGCTATGCGGCGAACTGGCTGGAACTGCGGTCGGGTTCGCTGCGGAAACGTGACGCTTTGCCGTCGATTCCGCACAGCTTCCACATCAGCCGGGCGGCGCGATTCATCATGCCGGTGTCGGTGGCCAGCATGCGTACGTCTCCGAAGTAGTCCTGCAGCGCGTGCTGGGATTCCTCGGTGCCCCAGAACAGGTCTTTCTTGACCTGCTTCGGGATATCGAACTTCGTCCAGAACTTCTTCGGCGGAATGACGATGACGTCGCACAGGATGCGCATCGTGATCGGGAAGGCCAGCGAGAGCAGGAACCGCCCGACCTTGGACATCTTGGGAACGCGACGACGCAGCAACTGATGCGCGAACGAGATGTGCCGCGCTTCTTCTGCGACGTGAATGGCCATGACGCTCTGCATGATCGGGTGTATTTCTTCACCGGACCGCAGGACCGACTTCTGAATGTGGTCGATGGGCTCCTCGCCTGCGAGAACGCCGACGAAGAACAGTTCGGGCAGCAGCGTGGCGAACAGCGGGACGAACGGCGAGATCATCTTCATGGGCCGACTCATGCCGGGGGCGTCGGAATCGACGCGGTTGACCATCTCCTGGAACATCAGGGTGTGGTTGCACTCTTCGATGGATTCGTGTGTGCAGTAGCGTGCCTCGGCCGAGCCGTTGGGCAGCGAGAACACGTACTGCATCATGCCGCGGATCAGGATGTTCTCGAACTGAAGACCGACCTTGGCGACGTTGGCCTGACGCCACATGCCGATCTCGATCTGCTTGTCGAGCGGCAATGCGCGGTACCAGGCGTGGCCACCGATCGGGTCCGTCTTGGCGGGGAGTACCCAGCGGGGATCGTTCGCGGGTACCGCGAACTTCTCGGACTCCCAGTCGATGTCGACGTACGGATCGAAGTGCTTGTGCACAGAACCCTCGGACAGCAGGGTGAGTGTCTCGTTGTACTGCTGTTCGTCCGTGGCGTCGGTGTCGACCGAAACGGACGTCGTGCCTGTCGTCAGTGTCATGGCTTCTCCAAACGAGGTGCGAACATAGAGTTAATGTAACCCCAGTTCACACGAAAGGGAAGCGTGCGGGAAAATTCCTGTTCGGCTGCCGTCTACTGTTCGTCCGAACGCTCGTCGGAGATCTCTGCCACCTCGTCGGTCTCGAACAGCTGCAACTGGATCGCCGACGGATCGACCACCGGCGTGACCTGCTCGGGGGTGCTGCGCAGTACCTCGCGCAGAGCAGCTACGGCGCGGCCCCATTTGCCGGCTTCTCGGTCTGCCTCGTCGACGTCGCAGTGCTCGTCACCGAGATCTGCGGCGACGGCCATACCGCGCCACGACGCCTCCTGCTCGGCGCTGATCCGCAGGTAGGAGACGACGACCTCGCGATCGGAGGAGCAGCATCCGAGGACGGTGTCGAGGTCGAGGGATTCTTCGGGCCGGGCAAGGAGCTCGACCAGTTCGAGCAGGCCGTCCGGGAAGTCGTCCGCGTCGATCGGCGGCGTCGGTTCCCCGAGTGCGCCGCCGAAATCCTCGGCGAACTTCTCGTCGACCTGCTCCCACACATGACTGAGCATCCGCACTGCCCACAGCAGATGATCGGCAACGAAGGGTGACCCGCTCACCCGCACCTGCGCGACGACGCAGTCCTGAACCAGGTGCAGCATCACGTCGGGGAGCTGCAGATTGAGATCGACCAGCAACTCGGCTGCGCGGGTTCGTCCCGACACAGCGTGGACCAGCGTCGAATTGATCTCGACCACAGGTTCGGTGGGCTTGACCGACACGTAGGCGGTGCCGCCCGCGAACCGAAGGGGAATGTCGCCGTCGGGGTCGTGATCCGGCGGAAAACCGAACCACGGCTCGAGGGCGCGATCGACGAGTTGCTGTAGGTGTTCCTTGCCCTTCGGTTGCACACACAATGGGACGACAGTCGTGTCGGACTCGGCGGTGGTGGCGTCGAAGTTCGGGACGTCGTAGCGACCGGTGGCGCGTGAGCCCAGAAAGGACGGGTGGGGCAGGCCCCAGATATCGCGAAACACCGCGACGGTCTTCTTCGCCAGATCATCGGACCACGAGCGATTGCGGTCGACGTGCGGTGCCGTGGGCTCGGAATCGACCGACGTGCGAAATCCCAGTTGGCTCAGCGCTTCTCGCTGCTCAGCGGTGATGGCACGGCCACTGTGCAGGTGCTCGTTCGACGGAATTTCGCAGCGGACCATATCGAGATCCCAGGCGTAGAACTGCACACAGGCGGCGGTATCGGGCACGCCGTCGGTGGTGTCGTAACGCGACTCGATCACCAGCGCATCGCCATCGCGCATCGCGCTGACGTAATCGCCGAGCTTGCGCTGGAACTGCATCCAGGCAGCATCGACATCGAAGTCGAACTCGAGTGAATCGCTCATGTCGGCTCCTTACCCAGATCGCGTTGCCGTAACGCACAGTCGGTGACGCTAGCGGCGACCACCGACACGATCTCGGCGCTCGCGGGGGCCGTCACGACGACGCCGAATCCTCGACCGAGCCGTAGAGCGGGTCGTCCTGCGACTCCTCGTCGATCACACCGAACGGCTGCGCCTCGGCCACACCGTCCAGTACCGCCGGACGCAACGCGTGCGGAACGGCGAGAACCTCCTCGATTCTGACGAGGATGCCCTGCTCGATGAGGGATCGAACCCGGTGGTCGATCAGCTGCGCCGTACGCAGATCTTCACCTTCGAGCTCGGCGTAGTCCTCGCCCTCGTTGTTGATCGGCAGCTCGTCGGTCATCGCGGCCAGAAGCGTCTGCACCGCGAACGTGTTGGCCAACGACCGTGACACGTCGGGATCGTCGCCATCTCCCGACAGCTGCACGCGGACGTGTTCGGCAACAAGCTCGTGCACGGTCTCGGCTCCACGGCCGGCCAGCGAATGTGCATTGTCTCCCGGCCTGGCGATATCTCCGTCGATGCGAATCAGTTCGGTGGCGATAGCGTCGACCAGTAATCGACCGCTGCACCCACATGCAGCTGGGCGGGATCGAGCGGGGCAGAGCCGACGGCGTGCTGCAGGTCGGCGTTGTCGCCCACCGCCAATCCGTCGGCCACACGCGCGACGATGTCGTCGAGGGCGGGCAGGAGAGGCAGCGCCGAGATCGCGGCAAGTTCCTGGGCGAGGGAAACGTCGGGCAGGTCGATGTCGTCGGCGTCGAGCATGTCGGGCTCGTCGCCCTCGAGGAAGTCCGAGAGGTCTTCCATGCAGTGCGCGTAGTCCTCGGGGCTGCCGTCCCAAAGATCGGTCTCATCGAGGAAGGTCAGGTACTGCAGGGAGGTGAGAACGAGATTGACCGCGGTGTCCTCCGCACTGTCGGATTCCTCCTGCAGGATGCGTTCGGCCGCATCGACCAGCAGGTGCGCATCGGCAGGAAGCCAAGCGCTGGGGGAGAAGCCCTGACGAGCACCGGCAAGTTGGGTCAGTGTCGACGACACGAGCCGAGAGATCGCCTCCGATTGTTCCGACATCTCGCTCTCGTCGAGCCACTCGACGAAACCGTCGATCAGGTCGGCGATGCGTTCGGTGACGGCACCGGTCGGGGCCGGTCGGGATTGCTGGTGACGCCGTTGCCGGGCCTTGGTCTTTTCTGCACGTTTCTGTCCGCGGTTGGCAGGCCGCTTCGATCCCATGGCTGTCAGCTTATCTGTTGGCATGTCCGGTTTCGTCGATCCGTGCCCTCAGCGCAGAAGGAACGACCCCGCAGACGCAGGAAGAGCCGGATTCGATGCACGGCGATGCAGCTCTGCGGGGCGGCCGCCGCCCGCGGCCGAGGTTGCGCCCGTCCCGTGTAGCGAGCCGATGAGGTGGCGTCGCGGCGGTTGGTGGGTTGACCGAGGTCAGTTCTCGCAGCCGACGCCATCTTCGTCGCGGTCCAGCTTGGTGCTGTACCCCGGCTCACCGGCGTAGATCGGCGCTGCATTCGCCGCACGGACCGCATCGCAATTTTCGTACGTCACCACGGGAGGCACTGCGGCCAAGGGCGCGGGGGCGGTGTAGACGGGCTCCGGCGTGTACACCGGCTCGGGGATGAACACGGGTTCGGGCTCGGGCAGCGGGATGTATTCCGTGGTCGTCGGTATCTCGACGACGGCGGCGACCGGCTCGGTGGTCGGAGCCGCGGTCGTCGTGGTCGGGGCCGGTGTGGTGGTCGACGGCGGCACAGTGGTCGTCGTGACGGTCGGCAACGCGGGCACGGCCGCGACCGGCGCGATGGCGGTCGGGGTCTCGGGTTCGGTGGTGGTGGTCAGCCCCATCACGAACAATGCGGGGAGGACGGCGATGGCAGGTACCGCCCAGACCTTGCGACCCGCGCGGGCGACGAGCGCAGGTACATGACTCCGA